>JBBKXC010000133.1:0-10768 GCA_037969275.1 Bdellovibrionales bacterium
ATAATGTTCAATGTGCATAAGTAAAAAACTGTATTCTTTACTAGGTATTCTTTGATATAATGGTATAAACCACGTGGTTTTTTGTCGCCTGTTATACCGGAGGGGAATTTGAAACGCCGGAACCGTAGTAAATATAATGCTCTTGCCGCTCCCATAGGTTTTTGGGATAGGCCTGTTGCGTCCCTCGTTCTTCTGGGTGTGTGCGCGGCATTTCTTATGGTCTCTGCTGTAAATCCGGCCTTCTTCGGCGATATGCGCGCCGGCGCTTCCAATATGTTCGAGCCAGCGTTATCGGCGCTGAGTTATCCCGTTCAACAAGCTTCGGACACTGTGCGCGATGTAACCGGCCTGTCAAGCCTTCAAAGCCGCAATGCCGAGCTCGAAAAAGAAAATGCCCGTTTACGTGAGTGGTATCAGACCGCCCTTAATCTGGAAGATCAGAATAAAGCGCTGCAAGCTTTGCTCAGCCTTAGTCTTGAGCCGAAACAAAAATTCATTACAACCCGCGTTATTGCCGACCCCGGCAATGCTTTTGTGAAAAGTGTTCTGGTGCGCGCCGGATTATCGGAGGGCGCGAATAAAGGCAATCCTGTTGTTTCTGGTGATGGCCTTATTGGCCGCGTAGTCCATAGCGGCGCACATGCATCGCGCGTTCTTTTGCTCAATGATGTCAACTCGCGCGTGCCTGTGATGATTGAGGAAATTGACCATCATGCTGTTCTGGCCGGGCGCAACACAGGCATGCCTGCGCTTGATCACCTTGCCAAGGACGCCAATATCGAAGAGGGCATGCGGGTTGTGACATCGGGTTTTGGGGGAATGTTTGGACCCGGTATTCCTGTCGGCCAAGTTGTAAGAGAAGAAGATGGCACCTTTGCCGTCCGCCTGCTGGCCAGCCTCGAGACAACGCAATATGTGCGCATTATACAAAACCACGAAGACATTAATCTCATCAGCAATGATCTGAAATAACCCTTTTCGGTAGTTTTAACTGCGCTTGGCCTTGAATAGTTATAGACCAAGGTTTTAATTTCTTTTACAGTCTGACCCCATGGCGACTGGCATTCTGACCTTTTCAAAGAAAATAGAGATTTTCGTGCGATTTTGTACGGCTTACGCCTTGCTTGCGCTGTTTTTCCTCGCCGATATGATCTCGTTTAATGTCCCGTATTTTCAGGAAATACGCCCTTCTTTCACATTAATGGCGCTGTTTTATTGGAGTATTTACCGCCCCTCTATGCTACCGAGTTGGCTGGCTTTTATGGCGGGGATATTTATGGATCTCTTAAGCGGTCTGCCCGTCGGGCTAAATGGGTTTTTATTTGTTATGGTACAAAGAATTGTCACCGATCAAAGACGGATATTTATGGGGCAGCCGTTCCTATCCGTATTCTTTGGGTATTGCGTGGTGGTGAGCGGCGTGCATGTCATGCAATGGGGCGTGTTTTGTCTGGTGAGCGCCGCTATCATTCCGTTTATGCCGATAGCCGGAACGATTGTACTGGGCATTGTATTTTTTCCGCTGGCCTTGCTGCTGATGAATGCAACGCATAAAATACTGCCCTATGCCGCGCAAGGGATGAAGCAAACATTATGAGCAAAGACCAAGACAGCGCTAAAGTTTTCACCAGAAGAGCCTTTGTTATTGGCGGCATTCAAGGCACATTGCTGGCCGTTATGGGCGGACGCCTCGCATGGTTGCAAGTCGCCGAAGGGCGCAAATACACGACGCTTGCTGAGAAAAACCGGATTAACATCAAGATGCTGGCGCCCTCGCGCGGGGAAATTGTGGATCGCTACGGCACGGCTTTAGCGGAGAATTCCCAGAATTTCCGCGTGCTGGTGATCCCCGAACAGACCAAAGATATCGAAACTACCCTGGAGAATTTGCAAAAACTCATCGAGCTTGATGAAAAGGATATTAAGCGCACAATTGAGGGGATCAAAAAGGTTGCCAAGTTTATACCCATAGAGATCAAAGATGATTTGAGCTGGGAGGATGTCGCCAGAATTGAGGTCAATCTGCCAGATTTGCCGGGGCTCTCCATTGATGTGGGCGAGCGGCGCAATTATCCGTACACGGATTCCGCTGCGCATTTGATTGGCTATGTCGGAGCGGTAGGCGAGTCGGAGATTGGCGAAGATAGATTAATGAGCCTTCCTGGCTTTAAAATCGGCAAAACGGCCATTGAGAAAAAATATGATGATGTCCTGCGCGGTCAGGCTGGAAGCTCGCGCGTCGAGGTAAATGTGATTGGCCGTGAAGTGCGCGAGCTTGGACGCGGCCCCGCTGCGGATGGTAAGCGTCTGGTTCTTAGTGTCGATGCGGGTCTACAAAAAACTGTACAGGACAGATTATCCTTAGAGCAGAGCGCGTCTTGCGTGGTTATGGATGTGCATACGGGCGCGATATATGCGCTGGCTTCTGTTCCGGCGTTTGATCCGAATGTTTTTGCCAAAGGTATTCCTGCCGATGTTTGGGAGTCTCTTTTGGCCAACCCCGGTTTCCCATTAACCAATAAAGCGGTGGCGGGCCAATACCCGCCGGGCTCGACCTTTAAGATGGTGACGGCAATGGCTGGGCTCGAGGCTGGTGTGATTACGCCCAATACCCGCGTATTTTGCCCCGGCCATTATGAGTTCGGCAATGGCCGCTTTCACTGCTGGAAAAAAAGCGGCCATGGCACGATGAATGTGGTGAGCGCGCTGGCGGAATCTTGCGATGTATTTTTCTACAAGCTCTCGACCGAGATGGGGATAGACGCCATTGCAGCCATGGGTAAACGCCTTGGCATTGGTAATAAGCTGGGTTTTGATTTGCCTGAAGAGCGCCCGGGCTTGATGCCTAACAAAGAGTGGAAGCGCGGCTATCACGGTAAATCCTGGCATCCGGGTGAAACCGTGAATGCCAGTATCGGGCAGGGCTATACGCTGGCAACGCCGCTTCAACTTGCTGTTATGGCCTCGCGTTTGGTAAATGGAGGCAAAGAGGTTTACCCTTGGCTTGTTGAGCAAGATCATACAGGCGCGCACAGAATGGAAAAGCAATGGCCGTCCATGAATTTCAATCCTGATCACCTCGCATTAGTTAAGCAGGGCACGGATAATGTGGTTAATGGCCCGACAGGAACTGCCCGCGGCGCGCAAATTAAACAGCCCGGATTGCAAATGGGCGGTAAAACAGGCACAGCGCAAGTAAAACGTATTACGATGGCGCAAAGAAATGCAGGCGTTCGTAATGAAGATCTGCCATGGAAATTCAGACACCACGCCCTTTTTGTAGGCTATGCGCCTATAGATAATCCGCGCTATGTCTGCTCGGTTGTGGTCGAGCACGGTGTCAGCGGTTCGGGCAGCGCAGCGCCCTTAGCGCGCGATATTCTTCTTGAAACGCAGCGTCGCAATCCCGCCTCTAAACAAATGGTGAGCGCCGAGAATTTTGATAAGCTCGCTCCCGTGCATACCGTTCCTTTTTTAAAAGGTAAGATATAGGCATGGGCGAGATCAGAATTGAAAAAAACGATAGCCTATATGCAAAATTAAGCCGTTTGAATTTAGGGCTAATACTATTGATTACTTTGATTGCTTCTGTCGGAGTAGCGTGTCTTTATTCGGCGGCTGGCGGTGATTTCTCGCCTTGGGCTTCGCGCCATATCATGCGCTTTGCTATTGGTTTTGCGCTTATGATCGTGGTGGCGCTGATTGATGTGCACTGGTGGTTTAAGCTGACTTGGCCGATATATTTTGTGGGACTGGGACTTTTGATTGTAGTGGAGATCATGGGGCATATCGGTATGGGCGCGCAGCGGTGGATCGACCTCGGCATCATTAAATTACAGCCCTCGGAGCTTATGAAGGTGGCTGTAGTTATGGCGCTTGCGCGGTATTTCCATTTTGCAACGCCGGAAGATATGCGGCATTTAAAATTTCTAATAGTTCCTGTGTTTATCGTTTTTGCGCCTGTCGGGCTTGTCTTGCTACAACCTGATCTTGGGACGTCGCTAATGATTGTGTTTGCTGGCGCGGCGATGTTCTTTATGGCGGGCGCGCCAGTATGGATGTTTCTGACCGGTATTGGCGGCGTGGCGGTGAGTATCCCGCTCGCTTGGCAGTTCTTGCATGAATACCAGAAAAAGCGCGTCATGACCTTCCTTGACCCTGAGAGCGACCCGCTCGGCGCTGGTTATCACATCATGCAATCAAAGATCGCGCTCGGCTCTGGGGGCTTCAGCGGGAAGGGGTTCTTACAAGGCACCCAAAGCCATTTGAATTTCTTGCCCGAGAAGCAAACGGATTTCATCTTTACGCTTTGGGCGGAGGAATGGGGATTGCTCGGCGGGCTATTTCTGCTGGCGCTGTTTGCGATGGTGTTTTTCTATGGGCTATATATTTCCATGCGCGCGCGGCACAATTACGGGCGCTATCTGACATTGGGTCTTAGCGTCAACTTTTCTCTTTATGTCTTTATTAACATTGCGATGGTGATGGGACTTATCCCCGTTGTTGGCGCGCCTTTGCCGCTCATATCTTACGGCGGGACAGCCATGCTCTCGGCCATGATCGGGTTTGGACTGATGATGTCCTGCTCCATCTTCCGTGAGGGCAAGGTTCGCCGTATTTTCTAAAGAGAATACTTTAAGCCGCGTTAGAGACTTCGATGCCTTTTTCGGTCAGGAAGTCTTGTAGCTCGCCGCTTTCATACATTTCACGCACGATATCACAGCCACCAACAAACTCACCTTTAACGTAGAGCTGTGGAATTGTCGGCCAGTTGGCGAATTCCTTGATACCGTCGCGGATGTCATTGTCATCAAGTACATTCACGTCTTTAAACGGCGTACCAAGCTGGGAGAGAACCTGCACAACCAATGAGGAAAATCCGCATTGTGGAAAGGCTGCAGAGCCCTTCATATATAGGACGACATCATTATTCTCAATGTCTTTTTTAATGCGCTCAAATATTACGTTTTCCATGAGAGATTATCCTTTCGTCTCTATTTTGCGGTATCAGGTATCGAGGTTTGAAGGGCAAGAGCATGGAGCTCACCACCCATTTTACCCTGAAGAGCCTGATAAACCATCTGGTGTTGTTGAATTCTGGTTTTTCCGATAAACGAGGCGGATTCAACATAGGCGGCATAATGCTCACCGTCTCCGCGTAAATCCTCAATGCGCACCTTTGCATCTGTGATGCCTTCGCTAATGAGTGTTTCAATCGTCTTTGCGTCCATTGCCATGATAAAATCCTTATAACTCTATGAAATAAGGGGTTTTCAAGGGAATTTCAAGTTAATTTTAAATTTAGCCCCCACGCAATAATATTTCAAAAACCTCGTGATTCGGGCATAAATCAAAAAAAAATCCATTTTCCCTTAAATTTATCTTGATTCTTTCTTTTGATTTTTTTAGGTTGTGGATAATCAAAAAAACAAAGCCATAATAATAAAAGCACCTGTGATATGGTGTAAAAAAAGCCCGTAATAGGGTACGTGTATGGTGATTGAGGTGCTGTAAATTAAAAAAAACGTAAGAGCGTTGAACAGGCGACTTCGAATCTCCATATAAAAAAGCCCCGAACATTCTCGGGGCTTTTTTATATTTGGGCGGCTTTTGCCGCGTTGTTAGGCTGGTTTACGGCCTTCTTGAATTTGTTTGCGCGCTTCTACCAAAGCTTTCTCAATTTCCATTTTCAGCACGTGATCGGAAATATCGACACCTTTTTTATCAAAGTCAGGGCGAACTTTGCGCATGACGTCATCAAATCCTGGTTCTTCCAGATTGGCCATGACAACTTCCTTGGCATATGTATCCGCTTCTGTACCACTAAGGCCGAGCTGAGCAGCAGCCCAAAGGCCAAAAATTTTGCAGCAACGGGCTTCAATGTCAAAGCTCAATTTTTCATCATGGGCGTATTTGTTTTCAAATGAGTCCCGTCTGTCATCAAAACCAGTCATATTTATGTCCTTTGTTGGCATTTTATTAGAGAATAAAAGGAAATCTATCATTTGAATCATTGAAAATCCAACGCATTATATGAAATAGTTAAAAAAACTATTCTAAAAGAAAGACATATCTATGGCCCGTCGCAAACTCCTCTATGAAGGTAAGGCAAAATTGATTTATGAAGGGCCGGATGCCAATACGGTTATCCAGTATTTCAAAGATGATGCGACAGCTTTTAATGCTGAGAAAAAGGCCGTGATCGCAGGCAAGGGCGTTTTGAATAACCGCATTTCAGCGCATTTGATGACCAAGCTGGAATCCATCGGTATCCCGACGCATTTCATTCGCTCTATCAATATGCGCGAGCAATTGGTGCGCAAGGTCGAGATTATCCCGATTGAGCTTGTGGTTCGCAATATTGCGGCCGGCTCTCTATGTAAGCGCTTAGGTATTCCTGAAGGGGAAGTGCTTGGCCGTCCGCTAATCGAGTATTATTACAAGAAAGACGAGCTCGGCGATCCGATGATCGGTGAGGAACACATCCTGACTTTTGGTTGGGCTGACCCTTATGAGCTTGAGGAAATGGTTTTGATGGCATGGCGCATCAATGATTACCTTTGCGGTCTCTTTGAGGGCATTGGTCTTCGCCTTGTGGACTTCAAGCTGGAGTTTGGCCGAATTTTCGGTGAATATGGCGAGGTTTATATCTTGCTCGCTGATGAGATTTCACCGGATAATTGCCGTCTCTGGGATGCTAAAACGGGCGAGAAGCTAGATAAAGACCGCTTCCGCTTTGATCTTGGTGATCTTGTCGACGGTTATCAGAAAATTGCGCATAAGCTGGGCCTCATTCCTGAAGGCTTTATAAAAGAGGGCAGTATGAATCAACAGCTGGCTGAAAATTTGGAGATGATTGAAAACGAACTTGCGGCAAAGCGCAAATTCAAAAATCTGGCCAAACCACCAGTTGGCGGCGGCAGTAAGCCTCGGAAAATATAAGGCTATATTTAATCGTTACTTGGCGATTCAATGGTCTGAATATACAGATCGGTGACGTTTGATGATTTCTGACCATCACGCGCTTCGGGTTTGAATAGGCGAAAGCGGATGGTTTCTTCATCAATTTTCATTATTTCGGATGTAAGGTACGAAAAGGCAGGAGGCGCGAAGGTGTGCGGGTATTCTGTAGCTTGCGCTTTAGAGTTAAAAGGCCCAACAATTTGAATATCTGTAAGTATAATATCTCTCGGTTGCGCGCGGTCGTAACCCATGCGGGTTTTTTCTTTGTAAAAACCGCCAATACCTTTTTGGGCTAAAAAATTTAAGACGCTCATGCTCAACTCCCTATGAAAATAACATTACGTTTTTATAGAGCCTTGAAAATACGATATCAATTAAAGCGCAAATTGCTCTGCAAAGATACGCTCGCCCAAATGATTGTCAGGGTCAAACAGGAGTGTACAGGTGACGTTGCGCGATTCGCGCACCTTTACATGGACAACGTCGCGCACTTCTTTGGCGTCCGCAGTGGCCGATACGGGGCGTTCCGGCGCGCGCAGTATATCAAACTCGATTTCGGCTTGATGGCTAATAAGCGCGCCTTGCCAGCGGCGTGGACGGAACACGCTGATCGGCGTTAGGGGCAGCACATTGGCGTTCAGCGGCACAATCGGCCCGCCAGCGGATGAGTTATAAGCCGTGCTGCCAACCGCAGTTGAAACCAAAATCCCATCGCATACAATTTCTTTCAGGCGCACTGTGCCGTCTACCGTGATCTTTATTTTGGCGGAGCTATGCGTTTCACGGAGCAAGGAAACCTCGTTAAAGGCGATCTCTTTGTGAATGACGCCGTTTTTGTCTTTGGCTTCCATTTCCAAGGGGTGGATTTTAATGGGATTGGCTTTGTTTATGCGCTCATGCAAATCATCGGGGCTGTAATTATTCAGTAAAAAGCCGAGCGTTCCCAAATTCATCCCGAAAATAGGCGTATTTAGGCCAGAGAACTGGTGCAGCGCGCGGAGCATAGAGCCATCACCGCCAAGCACCACAATCGCGTCAGCCTCGCTCGGTGCGTGGTTGCCATAGCGGCCAACAAGTTCCTCTAGCGCTTTTTGAGCTCTGGGCTTATGCGAGGCGTGCAGGGCAATTTTTTTGATTTTACTCATTTTATATGGCGAAACTCGAAGAAGAACCGGATTTATCTTCATTCATTTTTGACCAGATATCGGGCGCTTTCAGGAAGCTTTCAACGGATTGCAATGTTTCTGCATCGAAATATTCTTTTTCCTTGGCGACTTTGAGGACGTGCCACCAATTGGTAAGCTCGTGCAGCGTAATACCCATATCGTCCATATTCTGTTTGCTTTGCTCGAAGATGCCGTAATGGAAGACCACAAAGGCGTGCTTGATCTCGGCGCCAGCATCGCGCAACGCATCAATAAAGACTTTCTTGCTGCCGCCATCGGTCTGGAGGTCTTCGATCAAAAGCACTTTAGGCTTTTTATTCTCGAGGAAGGTGCCTTCGATCTGCGCCATACGGCCAAAGCCCTTTGGCTTTTTACGAATGTAGAGCATCGGTTTGTGCAAGCGCTCGGCTATAAAGGCTGCGTAGGGAATTCCGGCTGTTTCACCGCCAGCGGCAAACTCTATGTCCTCGGAAATTTCGCCAAGCAAGATCTCTACGGCCATGTCCATAAGGTCGGAGCGCTCTTCTACAAATGAGATTAAACGGCGGCAATCGATGTAAACGGGGCTGACGCGGCCAGATGTAAAGACGAAAGGCTCTTTCGAATTAAACAGAACCGATTTTGTGTCCAGCAAGATCTTTGCCGCTGCTTCGCCGATTTCCTGTTTTCTGTTCTGATCCATATTTGCAAACTCCGATATGATTATGTAATGTAGCGCCATGCTAGATGTAAACGACTACAAATTAGTGCCTTTAGATGCGCTTGTCCATGATGAAGCGCTGTTTCAAAGCTATAAAGATTTTATCGAAGCCGTCGGCCAGATTTATGCCATTGAGGATTTATTTGTATGTGGCGAAATTGATCTTGGTGATGATTATGGCTGGGAGCATCATGTTCTGGACAGTGAAGTCAGATTTTGGAACTCAAAGCATTACAGCAAAACGGCCGAGAATTTTCTTCGCTGGACGCATTTTGATATGGGATATTGGCCCGAGCGTGAAACCAAGGATGTTTATGCCTTGAATATGCATGTGCTTGTTAAAGCGGGAACGAGGACGGTATTGGGTAGGTCGCAGCTTTATTCCGGTCTTGATAGAGGTGTCTGGACGGGGATGGGATTTGATTGCATACATCCCGATTACCGAGAAGAGGGTTTAGGGCGCGTTATATTAGCGCATCGACTTAATCTGGCCAGAGAAATTGGTATAGAAGAATTTCGCACTAACGTTAAAAAAGAGAATGCGGCATCTTTGCGCCGCGTTGATAAATTTAATGCTCTTGGCCTGACTTATAATCATAAATATCTGCGTGATAATAATATTGCCTGGGTTAAGCCGACATTTACGCTGGATGAAGCGTATGAGATTTTATGTGCTAAGGGCGCGCCCGAGGCCTCGCTCGCCCCAGAATTATAGAGCGTTATGTTGCGCATTTCTGGTTGAGCGTTTTAATTGACAGAGATGCTCAATGTTATGTAATATTGGGTCATGTTAAGTGTAAATAACCTCACATTAGTCTTAAATCGTTTTGGTTACCCACACTGGAAATAGAGTGCTTTAAAATGCCAAATGTTCATGATTTTCAGCTTATTCCCTTGCGCGAGTTGATGCATTACCCGGATATGTATGAAAGTTATAAGGAGCTTATAACGCAAGTAAGGCAAATTTACACGCATGACCAAAAAATATTGTTGGGGGAGACGCCTAGAGAGCGCAGTCATATTTACGAAGAGCCTGTCCTTGCCAAGGAAGCCAAATTTTTTGCAGCGAAGGGCGATGCGCTTAACCCCGCGGAATTTGTAAACTGGGCAAACTCGCCATCCGGATATTGCCGAAAGTTGAGCGATAAAAGTTTCGAAATGCATCATGCCGTTTTGACAGATGCGGATAGACAAAATGTTTATGGGCGTTCGGCTCTTTATGTGCGTGATGAGCACGGCGAGCGAAGCGGCAGCGGTTTTGATTTGATACATCCCACATATCGTAGGCAGGGCCTCGGCCATGTCATATTGGCGCATAGGTTTGCGCAGGCAAAAGAATGCGGCGCTGATATGCTAAAGCTTAATATTGATGAAGATAATAAGGGGTCTGTGGCGCGCATGAATAAGCTGATACGCGGCGGGATCTATGGCTTTAAATCATCAGAGATGGATCGTTTGATCTATCGAGCCAAAGTCGATTTCTCACTGGATAGGGTTTATCAAATACTTACAACGCCCCAGCCGCCCGTCGAGGAATATGATTTTAATTTTGTGCCCTGTTAGATAAGACGTCCCAATTTATAAAAATCTACTGGCTAACCCAGATAACGCGGGCGATCCATTGCACTTCGTTTTGGCGAAAAGCGCGATCATCAAAGGCGGGATTAAGTGATTTCAGTTCAATCTTACTGGCCGTTTGGCGCTGCAATTCCTTGAGCAGCACTTCACCGCCCGTTGTCTTTGTGACCACGCGGTCACCACGCCGAAGCTGCGCCGCCGGAGAAACAATCAAGATATCACCCTCACGGTAGAGGGGCTCCATCGAATTGCCGGAAACCTCAATCGCGAAAGTGTGCTCATCCTTATCGCTTTGCGGGTGCGGGAACGTAATATGATCCCAGCCATCGCCCTCAGGATACCCATCTTCGTCGAAATACCC
>JBBKXC010000134.1:0-2748 GCA_037969275.1 Bdellovibrionales bacterium
ATTGCGCCGCTTCCGGATTGTACGGTAAGAAAATCATTCCATGTGACAGCGCGCATATCAATCGCGCCGGTTCCATCGGTGCGGCCAATAGTAATATTACTCCAGCCATTCACAATTCGTGCAATTTCGGTTGCGGTAAGATTCAAAGCGCCGACAGATGAAGTTCCGAGCCCTATTGTCCCGCTTTGGTTTTTCTGCTGGATTGCTATTGTTCCAGTGCCCGTCAAATTCGCATTCAAAGCCACATCATTTCCGGCAATCAATGTGATATTGGCGCCGTTTAACGCTGCAGAAATTGTGATGTCATTATGCGCATCAAGCGTCAACAGATTACCGCTCGTCCATGTAAGCGTACTACTCACGGTGATGTTTCCGGCTTGAGCGCCCGTTGCTCTGGTCTGTACAATAACATTCCCTGAAGCCAATGCATTTTGCAATGTCGTGACATTGAGTATTGAAGTTACGTCGTCTCCCGTCGGGCTATAGGGAGAATCTGCGCCGGAGTTCTGGCTGGCCGCCGATGAAATGGTTATATTGGTCGGATCAAGAAGAAGAGTACCGCGCGCGCCATCGACAGATTGCAAATTGACCGCACCATCAAAATCAAGATATTGCTTTCCTGATATTTCGATGAAGCCGCCATCGCCGCCTTCGCTTCCGCCGGAGACATCGGCAAAGCCGTGAAACTCAGTGATGTCATCAGACCAGACGATCACCGTGCCGCCCCCTCCCCGTTTGCGGCTTCCCGCATTCAATATGGCATTTTGATCTACTGTAACGCGGCGCGCAGGTGGTAAGTTTCCGCCGCCCTGATAATCGCCGCCAACTCTAATTTCTCCGCCATGAGCATCGCTAGAGACGTCAATTATCGAGCCGCTTTCCAAACGTATATTTTCAGCAAGAAGCGTAACCATGCCGCCGTCCAGATCGTCCTCACGACCTGAAGCCTCAATCAAACCGCCATTGATGATCTCGCTTTTTTGTGAAGTCTCCAGCATCAGGGAATTTTGCGCGCTAAGCGTAACCGCTCCTTTTTTAACGCTGCCAGTATTATCCTTAACCGTGTTTGCGCGGATGGTTCCGGTGTTACTAATCAGGGCGCTTGCAATGTGGCGGGCCTGCGCGGCGGTGATGAGAATCTCGCCGCCATCAACCTCAATCAGCCCGCTATTCTTTACAGAAAGCTCGGCAACATCAGCGGAAACCTCGAGCTTTATCAAGCCATCGCCCGCAAAATCTATGGTATGAATATCCCCCGCCGCCAGCTGCACCTTACCAAGGCGCGCCTGAATAATGCCGTTATTTTCAACATGCGGCGCCACTAATCCAACAAGGCCAGCATCGCGCACCTTAATAGAACCATTATTGATTACTTGCGCATCCGGATTGCCTGGGCGCGTAAATTTCACAGCGCCGCCCTTTAAAAAGTCCTTATCATTATCAAGATCGCTCGTCGTAGCTACAAGGCCGCCGACATCCACGCGCGATGTTGCGCCAAACATAATACCGTTAGGATTAATCAAAATGATATTCCCATTGGCGCTCAAGC
The DNA here is from genome assembly GCA_037969275.1 of Bdellovibrionales bacterium. Classification (GTDB taxonomy): domain Bacteria; phylum Pseudomonadota; class Alphaproteobacteria; order Micavibrionales; family Micavibrionaceae; genus UBA2638. The sequence continues at coordinate 1,550 of JBBKXC010000134.1, forward strand.
GTCCGTTAATTTGCGATGCCTTCATGTCTGTAATGCGGTTTACAGTGATGGCGTTTGAAGATGGCTGCTGGAAATTCACATGCTCAGCGGCATCAACATCAAAGCTACTCCACCGAATAAGGGCGCGGTCCGTGCTTTGCGTAATGGTTGTTGTATTACCAGAATTGCTTATGCTGGCGCTGCCGCCGATGACTTCTCCGCCTTCAGGGTTGGCAAAAGCATTTGAAGCAAACGAAAATACGAGCGCACAAAGGGCACTCGTAGCAAAAAGACGACGCGATGTTAAACGCCGACAGACCATCTATTTCTTTAGTCCTTATGTGTTTTAGAACAATTTCTAAAACAGGATCATCCACTTTTTATTTTAATATAGATTTGTAAATAAATCGTATCTTTTTCTTACTCCAACCAAGTAAAAATAGGGTTTTTATTTAAAAACTATAACTCAGTGAGAAAAGAAGCCGCGGACCATATTCTTTAGTATAGGGCGGCGGGTTATCAGCAGACTTGGTCAAGGGAAATCCCAAGGATGTTCCTATAAACAATTGATTATCTATGTTGAACTTTACACCTAATCCAGCGCTAGCCGCAGAAAGCGCAGTCGTATCACCGCCATCTATATTCCATATTTTACCGATATCATAAAACAAATAGGGCTGAATATTGACTTGGAGATTACTAATGGTTGCGCTTTTATTATAACGCAGCTCAATCGATGAACTTATTCCACGATCCCCCAATATTTCCGAAGAATCATAGCCGCGGCCAATTTCCGAGCCGCCAAAACCAAATTCTTCGGAAGAGAGAAGCGGGTTTTTCGTATATTGGCCATTTACGACGCTATAAACCTCAAAATCATTGGGAAGCGCCTGTATACGCGCAGCGACAGCGGTAAACTTCATAAAATCGGAATGGCCGAAAAGCCGTGACAAGTTCTGCGAGCCCGTTTCGCGCGCGCCGAAAAGATCAAAACCCTTGCTCGCCCGCACATCAAAGAGATTAACGCCCGACCATGCATCCGAAAAACTATAATTTGCGCCAATGCGCAGCACTCTTAGGCGATCATCATAAAGCTCCTCACCCAGTAATTTCGTTCTGGAATTACGCGCCTCTAACGAGGCATCAATGATGAATATTTTCGAGCGCTGGCGGATGACGGGATAGCTAACGTTAGCCGATACTGCGCGGGACAGCCCCTT
>JBBKXC010000135.1:0-7090 GCA_037969275.1 Bdellovibrionales bacterium
ATCAGATCACCTTGCTTAACGCGCTTGCCAGAGCTAATGCCTTTGGCAAATTTATGTAAGTGGGCATAAGCTGTTTTCAGTTCGCCTGTGTGGCGAATACGGATGTAATTACCGTAGCCACCATTACGGCCGACTTTTTCAAGAACGCCATCACCTGCGGCATACACAGGCGTACCCAAAGAAGCCGCAAAATCCACGCCCTTGTGCATTTTGTTATAGCCGAGAATTGGGTGCTTGCGCATACCAAAACCAGAGGACATACGCGCACCATCAACAGGCGTCTTCATCAGGGTTTTCTTAGCGCTGCGACCAAGCTTGTCGTAATAAGTCGCGCTACCATCTTCATCTTCATAGCGGTAAAGCTGCAAATCAATGCCGCCCAGATTCAAATTAGCGTATTGAATATCTCCATAGCGTACGGCGTCGCCATCTTCAGTCTCGTAGACTTCATAAAGCACTTCAATGCGGTCATCGCGGCGAATATCGCGCTGGAAATCAACAGACCATGAATACATACGAATAAGGTTGGCAATTACAGGGGATGGGATACCGGAGCGCGCGGCAGAACCATAAAGAGAGGTTTGAATTTCTGTCGTGCCCGCATATGTGCGCTTTGTAACTTCTTTTTCTTTAACTTCCGCGCTGAATTCTTCGCCTGTTTTTTGGATACTGACTGATTTGATTGGGTCGATATCCATCGACATCTCGGCCAGCACCATATTGTCTTCGTTGCCTTCTTCCGGCGCATCTTCAAAGCGTGCCTTGAACATTTGTCCGGCGCGAATTTTGCGCATATCGACATATTCTTTTAGCGCCTCAACAATTTTATAAGCCTCGGTACCGCTGATACCTTCATTTTGCAAAATTCCTGCAATCGTTTCACCCGATTTTATTTCGAATTTACGAACGCGGGGCTTTTGTTCGGCTGGCGCTGAGGCTGTCAGGCGAACAAGATCAATGAAATTATCGGGCAATACGCTGGCATAAATTGATTTATCCGCATCATCCTGCGCCGGAGCGTCGGCTGATTGGAAGCCATTAGAAGCGCTAGACATACCAGAGTTGCCATTCAGCGTAGAAAGAGTAAATCCGGCGGCAAAAAGAAACACTGCAAGGCCAAAGGCCGCATAACGCACACGAATTCGATTAGACCGCGTCAGAATATATCTGTGACGGAATCTTACGATTTTATGTAAAGACAAGGCGGTGGCCACATCTTGTGATTTTTGCATTAGAGAAGCTGCAAGCTTTTTCATGCGATCTTTCCAAAAACTAAAATGTCCCGTATCCGTAGGACATACTTGTCTATTAAAATTTTCTCTCAAGAGATCGGATAGCACAGGGTTCCTGCCATTTCCAACTTATTTTTAGAATTTTCGTTAGAAAATCCGTGATTAACTTTATTTATCAACCAAACTCTGTCTCGAGAGAGTTGAGAATTGATACCAGATTTTCCTTGGGTTCATCAATCTTTTTGTTGATGTCATAGAATATAAAAAGACCGAAAAGCATCAACACAAGAGTATCCATAGCGCCGCTGGTTTCACCGCTGGTCTCGATAGACCCGGGCAAAAGACCGACCAGAAGAACGAGGAAGAACAGTACAGAATAGGTAATCAGCAATGATCTGGCCATTTTTGAGTAGCCGTAGATCATTATGCGGCAAATTTCATTTTGTTTGACGACCTGAACATTCAAATCCACGCGGGCATGACGGGTGATATTGTCCGCGCCGCCAGTCGTGCCATCAATATGAAAGCCCTTGTCGTTCTCGACAATATTTTCGATATCAAAAGCCCGTTTCAATCGCTCGGTAATAGCTCTTTTAAGCTCATCCTCATTGACGTCGCGGGTGAGTTTAATGCGTTTAGATGCTTCAATATGTTTCATAATAATTACTCTTTGTTGTTCAAAATGTTATTTTATAAAATTACTTTCCGCATTCCGCCGCTATTGCGTCATGCGCTCCGCTAGAGCCAAGCAGGCTAAACGTATCTGTGGTCAACGTCCCGCGAGAGGACGTGCCCGTAACAACCATAGACGAACCCTTACGGATCGCTTCGGATATTTTGTTGTCATTCTCGGCGTCCGGCGCCCATGCCGTATCATCTTGCGTAAAAAGCAGGAAATTCTGGCCATCGATTTTTAATGTAGCGTCGCTGCCCGGCTTATAGCCATAGCCCGTAATGTAACTAAAAACATTGCGCGTCCCCTCGGCAGGGCGGTTCGTGATTAAGGCGTAGACTTCACCTCTTGAGGAGTAATCCCCCTCAGATGATTTGGGCTTGGCGGCCATATAACAAACTTTCTGGCCATCCTCCAAGAAGGTAAATGCCTGCCATTTACCATGAACGCCAAGTAATTTCGGCTCACTTGCCAAAGCTTCAGAGCTTAAAAATGCGGATGTAAAAATGAAAAGGGAGACGATTAATATAAGTAAACGGGTCATGGCGGCTTCACAAAAAAGTTAAGAAATTGGAACGGTTTATTCCTAAGATTGATAAAATCATACCATTCTATGGGGATTTTACAAAGTATTGTAATGAATTTTTAACTTTTCGTCATTTTTTCAAGGGGGCATATCATCCAATTTTTACACCCCGCCGTATAAAGCATTAGAATTTCGGGCTTTACCCACGCGCATTTCTAACACAGAATGTGGGATGGCTCATAAACAGGCAGACAAGGATACGATGCTAAGCCCCACCTCCGGTGACACGCCGGACATGGAAGCGCTTTTGTCCGATGTAGGCCGCAATAAAAACAAGGAGAGCTTCATTGCGCTGTTTAACCATTTTGCCCCTAGAATCAAGTCCTTCCTTATGAAGGGTGGCGCTAATGAGGCAGTGGCAGACGAGCTCGCACAAGAGACAATGTTAAACGTATGGCACAAAGCCGAAGGCTATGACCGCAAAAAATCCGCTGCCAGCACTTGGATTTATACAATTGCACGGAACAAACGAATCGACGCGCTACGCAAAAGAAAAGCAACGCATATTGATCTTGATGCCCTGCCTATCTTAGAAGATGAAAACTCGCCGTCTCCTGCCCGTGAGACCCAAATGCACGAAGAGGCGCACACGCTGTTCCAAGCGCTGGGCACGCTGCCGCAAGAGCAGGCCGAGCTTATTCGCAAGGCCTTTTACGACGATAAATCCCATCAGGAAATCGCGGATGAAACGGGCATACCGCTCGGCACCGTAAAATCACGCATCCGCCTTGGCTTGGAGCGCATGCGCCAGCAGAGCACTATTCAGGAGCTATGGTCATGAGCGCCCATTATAAAGATGATCTGCTGGAAACCGAATATCAGAGCCTGCTTTTTGGCTATGCCGCAGGTATTTTAGATGAAGCCCAGACACTGATCGTGGCAGCGCATGTCGCCATGTCGCCCAGAGTTCGCAGCCTCATGGCGCTATACGAAAATCTCGGCGGCAGTTTAATCGCACATGAGTGTGAGCCCGTTTCACTATGCGAATCAGCGCTCGATAGCGTCCTCGCGAAGATTGAAGCGGCGCACGAGAGCGCAGCAAAGCCGGCATATCAAAATTTAGAGAGCGCATTGGAGAACATCCCTGAAATCCTAGCGAGTTATCTGCAAGAGCAAGAATGCACCCTTGAATGGCAAAATATGTTTCCGGGCTTCGAGGCCATGGAAATAGCCATGAATTGCAAACGCTCGCAAGCACATATTATCAAGGCAGACCCCGACGCAATAACCCCGCAGCACACGCATGGCGCGCTTGAAATTACTTTGGTACTGAACGGCGCATATGAGGATGAAAGCGGGCACTATAAACGCGGCGATATGGTTCTCAGTAGTGAGAATCACCACCATACGCCCAAAGCCTGCAGCCAAATGGGCTGCACCAGCCTCATGGTATCGTCCAGACCGTATATATTAACGGGCAAATGACGATTTCTTATTTGATTAAACGCGATTGATTATTTTTTTGTACGGACTTTACGGCGCAGCGAAGTTCTCGGCCGCTGCACATCGGCCATAGGCGCGCCGGGACGCACGGGGCGCTCTGCAAATTTTCCAAGGCAAATCATGCGGTCATACATCATAATCGCGGCGGCAACGCCGACATTGACGCAGAATTTCATCGGTATTTTGACAATATGATCGCAACGCTCCATCGCAGCCGGAGAGAGGTTGCCCATCTCGGGCCCTAGCAAATACGCCGCGCGCAAGGGATGGCGAAAGCTTGGCAGCTCAATTGAATCTTCTACAAATTCAACACCTACAAGCGTGCATTCCTCAGGCAAAACCATATCGGCGGCGTCTGTGTATTGATAATATGGCAGGTGATCAAAAGCGCCTGAGGTATCGGATTGACGCATGGCCTGAATATCGACTTCCGGCGCTATCGTAAAAAAGAAGCTCGCGCCAAAGGAATGGGCAGAGCGGGCAATCGTACCTACATTTTGCTCTTTGCTGATATTCTCAACACCTACTCCAAAAAAACCGCGCATTATAATTTCATTCCTAATTTATCATCTGCATCAACATATTGGGTCTGACCAGCATAGAGGACATCCAGCAAAAAAGCGGCATCATCAAGGTCGATTTTACTCTCTTGTATAGAGGCAGGCATCTTTATACCAGCCCTCACACGATTAAAAAGTTGAGAAACCCCCTCCAGTCGCGGCAAATTTCTCAACGTAATTTCGGCATCGCGGAGCATATGGCGCAGATGATGATCGGCTATTTTAAGCCCCGTCCCATCTTGATACTTAATCGTGATTAACCTTGGATTAATGTAAGCTTTGTAATCCTCAGGATTGAGCACGCCCGTACGCTTCTCGGTTATTTTATAGTATTTTTTATTAAAGTCTCCCATGAGATCTATTTACAGAATTCTTTCAATTCTGTCCAGTGCTTCGTTCAATCTTTTCTCAGAAACGGCAAAGCTCATGCGCACATAACCGCCCGCATTCTTGCCAAATGCCTTACCGGGAGAGAGCAAAACTTCGGCCTGATCAATGATACGTTTACAAAGCGCGATACAATCTGGCTCGCCATCGACCTTGAAAAAGGCATAGAAAGTGGCTTCAGGGGGCGTAAAGCGCACCTTGCCCATCGCATCGAAACGCTCCTTGACCAACGCGCAATTAGAGCGCCACAGATCTATTTGCGATTTGATGAAATCCTCGCCTTGCTCTAACGCTGCAATCGCGCCCCTTTGCGTGAAGGGCTGCGGACACAGGTTATTATAGAGCGCCACATCACGGATTTTCTCTTCCGCCGTTTCCGGCCCGACAATCCAGCCCAAACGCCAGCCCGTCATAGCCCATGTTTTGGAAAAGCTGTTCACGATCAAAATTTGATCATCCGCTTTCGAGACATCGAGTATGCTCGGAGCGCGGATGCCTTCATATACAAGGCGGTTATAGACCTCATCGGCAATAATCCAGATGCCTTTTTCGCGGGCGAAGTCGACAATAGCCTTTAACTCGGCGGCCGTGGCCGTCCAACCTGTTGGATTTGAAGGGCTGACCAGTAGCAAAACGCGCGTTTTTCCTGTGCAATTGCTGAACAGCTTGTCCATATCAAGCGTCCATTTACCCTCAGCATCGCAATCAAGGTCTACTTCAGTAGTAGTAGCCTGCATAAGCTCAATCGCACCGAGAAGGTTTTTCCAGATCGGCGTAATGGCGACCACTTCATCGCCCTTATCCAGCAAAGAAGAGAGCGCAATGCTCATAGCTGTAGAGCCCGATTGCGTCACATAAAGGCGATGCTCGGGGATGTCTCTATTATAGATCTTTTTGTAATATTCACGCAAAGCCGTGCGCAAAAAGGGCGAACCAAGCGCTGGCCCATAAAACATAAGCCCGTCCTGCATGGCTTTAATCGTGGCGTTTACGATAAAATCAGGGGTCGGCGCATCGCCCTCACCTTGGCCTAGCCAAATCATATTTTCCTTACAGCGCGCATAGCGGATCATATCCGCGCCGGGATTATTGGTCAGACTTTTAACAACGGGACGAAAATCCAGAAAACAGGTTTTTTCCTGCATCACGGCATCAATATTGGGTTTTATATCGCTCATTTTCGGACCATTAGGGGTTTGTTCTTCTTTCGAGGATATCACAGAACGCGGCATTTTCATTTACACTTTCCAGATTCTATCAGAATCTTTTAAAAAAATCTTACAGGATAATGTCCAGCACTAAGGCCGGATTTACTTTTGTTTTTGGGGAATTTTTTGCGTACGCTATCGTACTATGGGCGAATATATGCGGGCTAACCCGCCGCCGCTGCTGCCATTGCTGCCGCACAGATACAGTTCGCGGCGAAAGCCACGTTGATTTGCGCTGTAGAAATGGACAAGGAGTGCGTCATAAACATATTAAAGACAGCTATTCAAAGTATTGGCAAGATTATTTTTATATATTATAGTCGCCGAAATAATCAGGGAAAAATTATGATAAATAACAATGACAATGACAATGATACGGCACAAAAACCAAAAAAGAAAATTGGATGGAAATTTGCCGCCGCTTCCGCTGGACTAGCCGGCGCAACTGCATTGGCAGCCTTCAACGGAGCAACAGGCGTTGCTATTGGCGCAGGTGTGTTAACAGGATTATCTCTTCCGGTTACCGCGTATGTTCTCTTTGCAGAAGGCATGAGCGCCTAAAATTAAGACTGCAAATCTTCTAAATCCTTATAAAGCTCCAGCGCATCAGGGTTGGCCAGCGCCTCTTTATTTTTGATCGGGCGGCCCATGATGACGTCGCGCACAGCGAGCTCTGTGATTTTACCGCTTTTGGTGCGCGGTATATCGGTGACAGCAATCACTGTTGCCGGAACGTCCCTTGGGCTTGCGCCGCTGCGGATTTTGGATTTGATCTCTTTGGCCATCGTATCATCAAGCGCATAGCCGGGCTTAACAATCACAAAAAGAAGAACGCGGACATCGCCTTCCCAATCTTGGCCGACGCAGATGCTTTCTTGAATACCTTCGACTTGTTCAACCTGACGGTAAATTTCTGCCGTGCCGATACGTACGCCGCCGGGGTTCAGCGTGGCATCGCTGCGGCCATGAATGATGATGCCGCCATGAACAGTCTTTTCAAC
>JBBKXC010000136.1:0-7651 GCA_037969275.1 Bdellovibrionales bacterium
CGCCGATATCGACATCAGGAAATGAAGCCGCTCCTGCGTCTCCTTCTTCTAGCGCCTCTGCGCCGCCGCAGACCGCACCGTCCTCAATGGGTCTCAAAGCTTATCAATCCCAAACAGGAGCGCCCGAGCCGCTTGGCGATGATGTGTCTAGCGCCGCGCCTATTAATGAACCACAAGCTGCGCTCCATTCTGACGCAGCGCAAGTGCCGCCTGTGTCTGATGCTCTTAGTGATGACGCAAAAAAACCGGATGAAAAACCGGCCCTGCGCATCCCATCGCTTGATAATATCGACAGCCACATGCCAAACACATCCAGAAAACCCGAATTCCCGCCCATTCCGGGCAGTGATGACGATAACTAGCCACTAGTAATGAGCCTGCGCTACGCTGCCCTTGATGTTTTGTAAAGACAAAGCGTTGCGGCGCTCAGCAATAAGACCGCGCCGCCCTGATGCATCGCCGCAATCGGTAAGGATACGCCGGAGAGCAGCGTCGCAATACCAAGCCCCACTTGAACACAGACAATAATACCCAGCATATGAAACGGCCATGAGGCTTGGCCCTTATAGAGCGCATGGCCATAGAGGCTTAAAATTATGGCGGCGCTTATCATGGCGATCCAGCGATGGGCAAATTGCACCGCCGGAATGTTTTCAAAAATATTGTGCCATGCAGGGCTGAGCTGCCACATTTCGGGGGGCATAAATCCGCCGCCCATCTGCGGAAATTCGTTATAAACAAGGCCGGCGTCTAGGCCAGCCACGAATGCGCCCCAAATTATTGTGAGTGATAGAAAGGCCAGTGCCACCAGCCCATGCACGAAAAGCGCTTTGTTTTGCGCGCGGGGCATCTTGCTCATAGACACCGCGTTCCAAAGCAGCGCCGCATATATAAGTAGCGCCAAAGATAAATGCGCGGCCAATCGGTAATGGCTGACGGAGGGACGATCAACAAGGCCGCTTTGCACCATGTACCAGCCAAGTGCGCCTTGCAGGCCACCAAGAATGAAAAGGGCAAATAATTTAAGCTGATAGCCTTGCGGAATTTTTTTGCGTACTAGGAAATAGAGATAGGGCAGGGCAAACGCAATGCCGATAAAGCGCCCGAGAAATCTATGCAGCCATTCCCAGAAAAAAATATTTTTGAAATCGCTCATCTCCATCCAGAAGTTTTTTTTCTGAAATTCGGGCGTGGCCTTGTATTGCTCGAAAACGGCATGCCACTGCGCCTCATTTAGAGGCGGGATCGCGCCGATGAGCGGCTTCCATTCAACAATCGAAAGGCCGGATTCGGTCAAGCGCGTTATAGCGCCGACAAGGATCATGGCAAAAACCAGCGCCGCCACGCCATAGAGCCAGTTTACGACCGATTTTGCTGTATATATCGGAGGCTTTTCCAGGGTGGTTGCGGGGCTGTTCATCATGGCAAAGTAATTAGCCCTTATACGCCCATACTGCAAGAGGGGATTCGATCTTTCATAGACAGCGCGGCTATTTCGTTTTACCCTAGGTTTCAAAATAAAACGGGATTTATAAAGCAAATGGCTTCATTTGATATAATGGCAGCAACGAAGGCTGGTTATCGCTATGTCTTAGACGAGCGGATGTTTATTCTGCGCTTGGCGATGATCCCTATTTTTGTGAAATTCATCTGTTATTTCTCTATTATTTCGCTCGGGCTCGAGACCAATATTTTGCGTCAGGGGCTGGTGTTGTTTCCGGCGTTTTTGCTGGAGGGGTATTTGGTCTGTACGCTACTCAGGATGGGCGTGTTCACGCATGAAGCCATTATCCAGCCGCCCGGCGCGGCCTCTTTCGAATATTACCGCCAGCGTGGCCGCGACATTCAAGCGGGGGCGGTGATTTATACTTTGCTCAAATTGATCGCGTCTTTGTTGCTTGGCGTGCTTATTGAGGTGCTGCGGGTTTATAAATTGCCGGAGGGCGGCGCGGCGCTGGAGGGCGCTTTGCAAGAAAGCGCTCTCGACGTATCCAATGCCGCGAGCGAAGCGCCGCCTGGCTCTTTCGAGCAATTTTTCCTTGGTGCTCTATTCTTTATCAGCGCGCTATGGGCGTTTCGTTTGATCTGGATTTATGTTCCGGTGTCGCTGGGCTATACTTTGCGCGAATATATGACCAAAATTCGCGGCTTTTCATTTTCCTTCCATATATTTGCTGTCTGGCTTATGTGCCTCGTGCCGACAGGATTGATCATTCTCGTTACGTCCGATATCACCATCGGCCTCACGGGGCATTCTTTGGAAGCGCCGTCCTATGCCTATAAAATTTTTATGATTGGCGTGCAGTGCATTTTAGAAACCATAGCCATTATTATCGCCAGCGTTGCGATCGGCCACGGGATCTTGGCGGTTTTGAGCGGCCGCATTGTACCGGGCAGCAATAATAACAGGAAAGCGCCATGAAAATCATAGTCACCGATCTTGATGGCGTAGACCACACGCTAGACGCTATCGAAGGCTGGCGCGTGATGGAAATTATCCGTGAGCATGGCCTGCCCATTAAGGCCGAATGCGGTGGTGCTTGCGCCTGCGCAACCTGCCATGTTTATGTTGATGAAAGCTGGCTTGAAAAAATTGAGGCCAAGCGCGATGAAGAAGAAGATATGCTTGATGAGGCCATGGATGTGCAAAGTAATTCCCGCCTGTCGTGCCAAATAATTATGAGCGCCGAGCTTGATGGCCTGAAAGTGGCTCTGGCTAACGATCCTGACGCCCTCTAAAAACTTGAAAAATGCCCCCTTAATATGGTAAAATTAGAGCATGACTGATTATGCATGGTGGAACCAACCCGAGACTGTAGAAACTGTAACGATCATATCGCGTGATCTAGTTGACCAGTTTCCTGAACATAAAATTATATCCGTAGGGCAATCTCCTGCTTGGATTACGCTTGGAGCGGGGATGATTCGTCGTTTGCGTGGTGAGGATGCCAATATCGGCTTTATTCCGTTTACCGGAAATTTCATGGATAACAGCGGTGACGAGCCTATACGTTACAGAAAAGATGGCAAGATTGAACACGGTTTGGCGCGTACATTTACAACGAATGCCGACAAGGTTGTTGAGCCCGAGGTTTCGGAGAAATATCAAGAATATTTGACGAAGCTGAAACTATCGCCGCAGGATTTGGTCATGGAAATGGAGCAGGGGCAAAAGTTTCTATTTTGTGATTTAACGATCACAGGAAGAGGCTTGGCCTCTTTTATGTCCGAATGGTCAAAGAATACCTCACCCGAAGTATGCCAGTTCTTAGGGCGCAATCTTGAGGCTTTGGCCTTCACCCCTAAGGGGCAAGAAGATAAGACTCATTTTAAAGTGAATGATGATCTTGTTGTGCCAATCCATAATTACGTGATGGGTTTTGAGCGCTATGAGGATATGGTTTATACGCATCCTTCCGAAAATAAAACAGATGCGACGTCTACGCGCCTCGTTGCAACATACCAGCTTTATGCAACGCCCGTTACCAAAGTCGGGCTACAAATTCCGCATAATGCAGCCATTACGCGTCAAATTAAGGCCGCATTGCACGGTAATATCCAAGAGCACGAGCAAAAGGGCTGGAGCAGTCCTGAGTTACCCGAGCCGGCCTAATTTAATTACTGATATTTATTGTAAAGTTCCTTCCCACGCGGCGAATCTGAAATTGCCGGGGGTTATGAATGCTTTTTCAGCGACATAAACGCTGTGAAGGCGTCCTTCGATCTCCTTTTCCCAGAAACTAAGGAATTTTGTAAGGGAGGGGTATTGCGGTGCAAGGTCGTAATCTTGCCAGATGAATTCTTGTATTAATTTCTCGTAATCGGGGAGGTGATAGAGAATTTTCGCCGTTGTGAGGCGGTAGTTTTTCGTAAACTGGATGGTCAAATCTGCCATATATGTTCCTCCTGATTTTTCTCGGCTTTTGTTCTTAAAGCCGTGCTCACCTTTATTATCTCACATTATTAATGACTTACGCAAATTCCGAAGTGTTTGTGCTTGGTGAATAAAGCTGCTAATAGATTCTTAAATAAAAAAACATATTAAAAACAGGGATTCTAAACTATGGACTGGAGACTAAGCTGGTTATTTAACCGCAGTAATACACTCGACGTGCCTTTAAAAGATCTGGCAGAGGCCGTGAAGCCTTTCATTTACGAAAAGGGCGACGACAATTTCTCTAATAACGCCGATCTTTTCGCCAATAAAGAAAATCCCGAACTTGATGTGATGAAACCATTTAATTGGGAAACCGATTTGACCCCTGCTTATGTGGCCGAAGGATGGCGCGAAGCTGCGCAGTGGCTGCAAGTGGCTTTTTGTGATGAAAACCCCAAGGGCAATCTTTACTTTGCGCTCCACCATTCCTTGAGCGGTATAGGCAGATCTTTAAGCAAAGCAGACCCAGCCGCGCGCATGATTACGCTTGATAAGAAGCAGCTCTCGCTGCTCAAGGGCGCGAGCTTACAGTTTTCACATGCTGCCGACTCCTTTAACAAGACGGCGGCGATTCAAAAAGGCGGCGAAAAATTGACCGTGCGTTTTAAAACCGGCCAGCTTGCCAGTATTTCACCGTTGCCATTCAGCAAAATGCCGGGCGCAGATCACGATCTGGTGGCCAAGCAAATGAAGATGACGCAGCGAAGAATGGACGCCTTGACGAAATCCCTTGGTCTGCGTACGCCCAAAGAGCATGAGTATGAAGGCTATAAGCCCCATCATTTGCGCCATGAGCTATAGGCCGTAAAAATAATTTTTTCGAAAAAACTTGAAATTTTTAGCAATCTGCTCTAAATATTTAGCACTCACTTAAGGGGAGTGCTAATAGCGCTTTGCTAAAGTGGGTTTGGAGGGGTTTTGTGCCTGCTCTTATAGAGGCATAAAGCCTGCAAAATCAACCATTACTCAGGAGATACACGAAATGGCTAAAGCAAAGTTTCGTCCTTTACATGATCGCGTCCTCGTCCGCCGCGCAAGCAATGACGAGAAAACAAAAGGCGGAATTATCCTGCCTGAAAACGCTCAAGAAAAGCCGATGGAAGGCATTGTAATCGCTGTTGGTAAAGGCCAAGTGAATGACAATGGCGACGTTCGCGCGCTAGATGTTAAAGAAGGTGATGCAATTATCTTCTCTAAATGGGCTGGAACCGAAGTAAAAATCAACGGCGAAGACCTTATGGTTATGAAAGAATCCGACATCATCGGAATCATAGGTTAATCATCGCCTAACAAAAAAAGAGGTCGCGACCGCGGCCCGCCGGAAGTCCGGCGTTCTTGAATAATTGACTGAAAGGAAATTATCATGTCAAAAGAAGTACGTTTTAAAGAAGATGCACGCGAGCAGTTGCTCAAGGGCGTTGATATTATCGCGAATGCGGTAAAAGTAACACTCGGTCCTAAAGGCCGTAATGTAATTTTGGAAAAATCTTTTGGTGCGCCTCGCACAACAAAAGACGGCGTATCTGTTGCTAAAGAAATTACGCTTAAAAACCGTCAGCAAAATGTTGGCGCACAATTGATCCGCGAAGTGGCGTCAAAAACAAATGATCACGCTGGTGACGGTACAACAACTGCTACAGTTCTTGCGCAGTCTATTGCTCGTGAAGGTATCAAAGCTGTTTCATCTGGTCGTAACCCGATGGATCTTAAGCGCGGTATCGACAAAGCTGTTATTGCAGTTGTTGAAGACCTCAAAAAGCGCGGCAAAAATGTGAAAACTAATGACGAAATTCGTCAGGTTGGAACTATTTCTGCCAATGGCGAAGATGAAATCGGCCGTTTGATTGCTGAAGCAATGGACAGAGTTGGTAACGAAGGTGTTATCACAGTTGAAGAAAACAAATCTCTTGATAACGAACTTAGCGTTGTTGAAGGTATGCAGTTCGACCGTGGTTACTTGTCACCATACTTCATCACAGATGCTGATAAGATGTTGGCTGTTCTTGAGAACCCATACATCCTCTTGCACGAAAGCAAGCTTTCTAATCTGCAAGCCATGCTTCCTATCCTTGAAGCCGTTGTACAATCAGGCCGTCCGCTTTTGATCGTTGCCGAAGATGTTGAAGGCGAAGCCTTAGCGACTTTGGTTGTGAACAAGCTGCGCGGTGGTTTGAAAATTGCTGCTGTTAAAGCACCTGGTTTTGGCGATCGCCGTAAAGCGATGCTTGAAGACATTGCTCTTCTTACTGGTGGTCAGGTGGTTTCTGAAGACCTCGGTATTAAGCTCGAGAACGTAACGCTTGAGATGCTCGGTACTGCGAAGAAAGTGACAATCACAAAAGACGATACAACAATCGTTGATGGTGCTGGTAAGAAGAAAGACATTCAAGCCCGCTGTGCACAAATTCGCCGTCAGGTAGAAGAAACATCTTCAGACTACGACAAAGAAAAATTGCAAGAACGCCTCGCTAAATTGGCTGGCGGCGTTGCTATTCTTCGTGTTGGCGGAGCTACTGAAGTTGAAGTTCGTGAGCGCAAAGACCGCGTTGACGATGCTATGCACGCTACGCGCGCTGCTGTTCAAGAAGGCATTATCGCAGGTGGCGGTACAGCTCTTCTTTACGCAACGAAAGCTCTTAAAAACCTTGAAGGCGATAATGATGACCAGAATGTTGGTATTGAAATTATCCGTCGCGCTATCCAGTCTCCAATTCGTCAGATTGCTGAAAATGCCGGTTCCGAAGGTTCCGTTATTGTCGGTAAATTGCTCGAGCAAAAAGACTTCAACTATGGTTTCGATGCACAAGCTGGCGAGTTCAAAGATCTCGTTAAAGCCGGTATCATCGACCCTGTCAAAGTTGTGCGCACAGCGTTGCAAGATGCGGCCTCTGTTGCTGGTCTTTTGATCACAACCGAAGCTATCGTTACAGATAGCCCGGATGAAGACAAAGGCGGCGATTCCATGGGCGGCATGGGCGGCGGCATGGGCGGCATGGGCATGATGTAAATTGCTTTTCTGTTTGCTTTCGGGCTTAGCTTTACGGCTGATGGCGCGGATCGAAACAGAGTTTGCAGTTTAATGCTCATACCTCATTCTAGTTTATGTTAGCGGTCATATAGACCCAATCGCATCAAATAGATTAAACAAAGCCCCGTTTTATAGCGGGGCTTTTTATTTGACAGAACACGTGGAAACCAATAGTATTCTGGAAATTACAGAAAGTCCAAGGCTATGAGAATGAATAATATAAGCACAAAAAACCTTGCTGAGAGCGTCGCAGGCGCATTTATGCTGGCGATGGCAACATCTTTTATACCGACGGGCGCGAATGCAGAAGAGCCGCAACGCATTTCTCAGAGCCAGCCAGAAACAATTTATGATGAAGCCTTTATCGTCCGCTCTTTGGCAGAAATAATGGCTATGGAGGATTGGCGGGATCGGGATGGAAGCTTTTATGACCTTCGATTTAATACGGGTAATGATCCGATCTCCACGCAAATTTTGGTGAGAGAGTTAGCCAAATGGCTCAATGATGATGAGTATCAAAAGGAAATTGCGCACCAATTATCCTTTATTGCAAATGACGAAAATCAGGACATCTTTACTCAAGAGCTTACGGAGCCTCTGAAAAATTTTATAGAAGCTACAAAAGGAACAGCTGGAGATGAAGCAAGTGACCGTATTTATATAACCCGCGTTCTTGCGCATACAAC
>JBBKXC010000137.1:0-2893 GCA_037969275.1 Bdellovibrionales bacterium
AACAGCGGATTTACGCTCATTGAGCTTTGTATATCGCTCATGATAATCGGCTTGCTCATGACACCGGCCATTTCAGCTTACAATCTCTATGAAAAAAACCGTAAAATCGAGCAGACAAATTTGGCGATTGATAACGCCGCCGATGAGGTTGGCAGCTATTTGTCATCCTATGGTCGCTACCCCTGCCCCGCCCCTACGGACGCCGTTCCGGGCGATGTTAATTACGGCTACGAGGATTGTACTGCCGCCTCGGGTATTCTAACGCCAGCAAACGGCGCCGGTGAAGAAATTATGATCGGCAGCGTGCCTTTCCGTACGTTGAATTTAAATGAAAGCGTCATCCATGACGGCTACACGAACCGCCTCACCTACGCGGTTACGCGCCAGTTAACAGATGCCAACACCTACGCGGCCAATCTTGGCGGCATTTCTCTCGTGAATGAGCTGGGCGCCAGCATTATTACGCCGCCCGACTCCGCCCATTTCGTCATCGTTGCCCATGAAGGCAATAATGACGGCGCTATAACCTATATGGGTAATGTCATTGGCACTTGCGCTGGCGGCCTTGCATTTGATGTTGAAAACTGTAACGGCGACACCACATTCCTCGTCAGTAACTTGAATAATAGCTACGACGACCGCGTTGTCTATGCCACCTCGGTTGGCGTGACACCATGGCAATACCAAGACGGCAATACCCAGCACATTCATCTGCGTATTGGCGGTGAGGATGTTATTACAGGTGAAGATGGGCTTGTTGCTGCGACAACGCTTCCGAACCCCGCGACCAATCCAATCGGCCTTGATGTTAAAGCCTTGGCGGGAGTTGAAGCCGAAGAAGGTATCATTCAAACGCAACGCTCCATCAATATTTCTACCGGTTTACCAACACTAGATACTGGCGCTTTTGTCAGCGCTGAAATTTGTGATGAGACCAGCCCTGCAGATTGTTTTTCTCCGCGCATTTTTGGCGGTGAGAGCGGCGACATTCCGGCGCCAGGCTTAAAAGTGCCGGCTACAAATCCAGGCACGTATTACGGCGTAGTCACGACAGATATTCCGATGGATACAGCAGAGCAAGGCGGCAATATTATATGTAATCAAGGCATATTGGTTGGCGTTGAAAATGGTCAGGCCGTTTGCTCCGATGAGATTGTTTTCGCCTGTGACGCGGGAGAAAAACTCGTGGGCATTGATAACGTCGGTAGCCACCGCGGTAAAATGATCTGTGGTAACACCCCTGCTCCTGCTTGCGCGGCTATTCCCGCCCAAAACTCATTTTGCGGCACATCGAGAAATCTGCCCGGCGCGGCGGATGGCACTTGGTCCCATATTTATTCCGGCACATGTCATAAAATATCCGGCTTTAGCTCGGCCACAGCCAGCACGTACACAACTCAAGCTTCTCTTCAGACCTATATTGACGGTTTAAACAACGCTGCCCGCTTGCCTGCAGAAGATTGCGGCCCAGCCGTAACAAATGGACTTGTCAGAGATGCGCATTATTGTGATGCGGGCGCATGGGTTACAACAGGTAGTAACAGCCCCAGATTTAGGCAGCGCGGCAGATATGCAGGAAGCGGAAGCTTCGGCGGTTCCAGTAGCAACACAAATGCCAGCAATAGCAGCGCGCCCTTTAACGCAGCAAGCCCCATGGCTGTCGATCCAAACAATAGCCTCGGCAACCATGATTGTTGGTGCCGTGAAGATTACCGCGTACGTCAAGTTGCCAATTGTTCTGGCGGCGCTGGATTTACGCTGTATGTCGATAGACTGCAATGCCCCAATACAAGACAAGGTAATGATGGCGATTGGACCAATGTTTGGAATAGCGGGACGACCTTGTGTGGATGTGCCGCCGGACCGTATACAGAGCCCGGCCCGACATGCGCAGCGCATTTCGGACTTCCGACCAATGCGGTACAAGGCAATACTGTCTTAAACAAAATACGGTCCTGCCCCGGCAATGTTGTTACCAACGGCGTACCCGCCGTAGATATCAGCGCCTGTACATGTCCGAACCAATCCAATCAAATCCCTGTAGGATCAGCAACGGTCAATTGCCCAGTTGGTCACACAAACAGCTTCACCTTCAATGACGGCGTTAGCGGCCCTAGAAACTACACCGATAAATCCCATGTCGAGCATAGAGTATGGAATTGCCCGACGGGCGTCGGCGGCCAAGTTACAAGCAATGCCGAGGGCGGTTCTTACACCACTTACACGCGCGACGAAGTTTGCGCCTGTACCGGTGATATACTTCCGCATAATATCGGCTGCCCTCCTGCGCAGCAGGGGTCGCATATTGTGCAAAACGTTCTGAATTGTTCTTTATCGCCGCCATCCTATGAAATCACGTCGACTGATTACGCTCCGGACTCTAACACCTGCACCGCATGTGTATGGACAGAGCCGCCGACAGCCAAAGTAGGCAATGACATCAATCAAGTTGCCGCGCCAGTCGGAAGCACCTGTAATTGTAATACCTCTGGTTCATCCATGTGTAAAAAAGCAAACGGTGATTACTGGACAGGCTGTCAATGTAGACCTGCTGATTAATAGACATAAGAAATAACGGAAAAATAAATGCCAACCCGTAAAGTACGTTCTCAGACAAGACGGCTTAACAGCGGCTTTACCGTTGTAGAGATTGCCATCGTGCTTTTAATTTCCGGTTTCATCTATGCCATCTTTCTTTCGGGTTATAGAAGCTATGTCTATAATAAGGATTACAATGAAACCATTATCGTCATGGGCAAAATAGACAAAGCGCTGATTGGTTATTACAGCGCATATGGTCGTTATCCCTGCCCCGCCGACCCGACTTTAGCGCCCGGCCATGATGATTATGGCGTTGCGCTTCCTTGTGGGGCGGGCGCGGGCATTACAATGC
>JBBKXC010000138.1:0-3497 GCA_037969275.1 Bdellovibrionales bacterium
AGCGCACCCATTGAAAGCTGCGCATCAGCGATCAGAAACACGCCGACAATAACAATTAGCATACTAACGACTTGCTGGATAAACACCGCCCAATTCTGGGCAAAAGCCGACAATCTGCGCGATTTCACAGACGTACGGGATGATTTATCGGACAGCTCTTCCCAGCGGCGCTGAATATGACCTTCGGAAGCCTGAACCTTGATTGTTTCTAATCCAATGATTGTTTCGAATAAAAGCGCGTTTTTCAAAGCGCTCTCGTTCAAAGATTGCTTAATAACTTTTTCCAAGGGTTTTTGTAGCAAATAGCCCATACCGATAACCAAAGGTATCGCCGCGAGGGGTACAAAGGCAATCGGACCGCCAATGAGAGCGATAAAGCCAATAAAAATAATAACGAACGGCAAATCGACAATTGTGGCCATCGTTGCGGATGTAAAGAAATCGCGCAGCGTTTCGAATTCTTTCATGTTACTGGCTAGAACACCGGCGCTTGGCGGGCGAGATGTCATTGTCATGCCAAGAATTTGTTCAAACAGTGAAGCGGAAATTTCGACATCTGCTTTGCGGCCAGCCACATCCAATAAATGCGCACGCAAATTCTTGAGCACAAAATCGAAAATATAGACGATCATAATACCCGCAGCGAGCGCCCAGAGCGTATCAAAAGCATTGTTCGGCACAACGCGGTCATAGACATTCATAATAAAGACCGAGCCAGCCAACGCAAAAAAGTTAATCATGATGGCGGCAATAAATACTTCGCCGTACAGCACACGGTTTTTCTTGAGCGCCGCCCAGAACCAATCCCGCGCCGTGTCAATTTCAGCGGGGCCCGCACGTTCATCACTCCGCGCGATGGGGCGCAAGAAAAACGCATAGCCCGTATAGAGCTTTTTCAGCTCTACCAGCGTTAGAACTTGTTTCTCATCTTTAGTTTCGGGGAATTGGACTGTAAATTTTGTTTCCGGATCAATTTCCAGATTTTCGGTTTTTTTACTCTTTTTCGGCGCTTTGCCGCTAGGGAATTCTATTGACCAGACAATACAGGCCTGACCATGCTCAAGCGTGATAATGCAGGGTAAATTTGGCGCAATCGCCAGAGATTCAAGCGGACGCTCGGCCAAAAATCCGCGCATATCGGCGCGCTCTGCGGCGCGTAGGAATAAGAGCGGCGTAATACCAGCCTTTGCGATTGGCAACCCGGCTGTTAAAGCAGCGGTACTTGTGCGGCGCCCATAATAGCCGGCCAAAACGCGCAAAGCCTCAATCAGCGGGCTATGCATTGCAATTCTGTCGGCTTGTAGCGGCCAGTCATTACGATCCTGCGCCTTAGGGGCGGAAGATTTATCATCGGTTGTATTGTCGTAGGATGGCGCTTTAGAGGAGGGTGAGGTTGAGCTATCAGAAGAAGAATCTTCCGTATCGTTCTTAGGGGACGCAGTAAAATCATTTTGATTTTCTGTCATTTTGTCGTCCCCTGTCTTATTTTATATGGGTCATGCACGCTTATGCCTATACCTACTATTTCTAGCGGGCATCCATTTTGTCATCTTCATCCCAAGCTTCGTTTGAGCTGATAACGCTCTCACGTGGATAATTCACCTGCAAAGTCGGCATAAGCTGACCTTTAAGTCCTAAAATACGGTAAATCGCAAGCATTTCAAGGAATTCGGAATTAACAGTATTAGAGCGTGAAACGAATAATTCGTTTTGTGAATCCAAAACATCGAGAAGCGTACGGCGATCAAGACTGAATTGGTCTTTATAGGCTTTTACAACTTCTGTATTGGCATCAGCCTGCGCCGCGAACTGGCGAGCGCGCTCACCAGCGGCAACCATAGCTGCCCAAGTCTGACGCACATCGCTTTCGAGTGCGCGCGCAGCTTCAGCTCTGCCTTCTTTGGCTTGTTGGTGACGGTGAATAAATTCACGGGCTCTTGCGACATCGGCGCCGCCGCGATAAAGATTCCAGTTCATCACAACAAGGGCGGATGCGCTTCTGTCACGACCATCAACGCCGCCAAGATCATGACCCTGACGACCATTAACCTGCAAGTCAACTTGCGGATACATTGTGGATTTCGTGCCTAAAGATTCTGCGTAAGCCACTTCGATGTCCGCTGCAAAAATATCCAGTGTCGGGCTGTGCGCCAGAGATTTCAGAACTTCTTGCTCAACATCAGGTGAAAGCTGCTCATAAGGCACAACCGGCAAAGTCAAATCACCAGGTGCATCGCCAACTTCTTGACGGTAACGCGCTTCAGCGTTGCGCAAAGATTGTAGCGTATCTGTTTCTGTCGCGCGCGCTTGTGCCAAACGGGCTTTGATCTGCTCGAGATCGGCTTGTGTAGATCGGCCAGCGCCCACGCCATCATCTACGAGATCCATAATGGCTGTATGCTCGCCTGTATTCTGGCGGGCAATCATCAGCAATTGGCGCTGACGGAGCACTTCTAGGTAAGCTTCAACAATCGCCAAACCAACCAGTTCGGCCGTTTCGCGGACGCGGTTTGCAGAAGAAGCCACGCGAGCTTTTTGGCGCTCAACTTCATATTTTGCTTCGAAACCGTCAAAGAGCATCTGCGTCAATGTCAAACCAGCTTCATAGCGGTACATTGTTTCATCATCATCACTATCAAGGCCGCCGCGCGTACCTGGATCATCGCTGTATTCAAAACCTGTATCACCGTTAAAATCGATGGAGGGCAGGAACAAGGCCTTACCTTGATTAAGCTCTTCATCTGTCGCACGGCGGCTTGCGGCTACTACGCCATATTCCGGGTTCGTCGACACTCCGATTTTAACGGCATCTTGCAATGTCGAAATTTTGTTATTTGTTGGCGTTTGCATGACCGGAGCCGGAGCAGCCATCGGCGCTTCATTCGGCATAGGGGAAAGACTGTCCTGAGCGTTCACTGCTACGGGCGCGCTAAAAACAAGTGCCGCGCCAAGCGTTGTGCCAAGGGCTAAAATGCGAAGGTTAGATTTAGAAATCACTGAAGTATCCTCTTTTATACGTACTGAGCCGATAATCGGCCTATGTTTAACATCTATTTATGCCTGTTTTCATAGACGGATGCAAGCCTATCTTCAAGTCCTTTTTTTGCATAAATAACAATGATGTATTTTTATCACATAAGAAAAAGCCTCCAGTAATATTAACTGAAGGCTTCTTATAAATTTTACCAGTATTAGTTATTCGCACTGCCGCCTAGACCTGGATCGCTCGGACCTTCACTTGGACCTTCATTTGGGCCTTCGCTCGGACCTGCATTATTGTTACTGCCACGATCACGATCACACCAATTAGGGCGCGTCGTTGAGAGCGACAATAATGCGCCCATAGCCGAAAATTTAAAATCTTGGTCAAGCGTACAACAATCGAGTTTACTGTCTTGTTGGTGCTGCGGCAAGACTGTCCCGCGAATGCGGAATGTGCCGTCATTCGCTTTGCCGTAAGATAAAAGTGTTCCCGCATCATTGGTTGCAGCTTCGAC
>JBBKXC010000139.1:0-10691 GCA_037969275.1 Bdellovibrionales bacterium
CTTAAAGCCGGAAAGGTACAACGCCATGACAAATTATATTGGTAACAGGGACACTCTCTCCAATCAAGACACTCGGCACACTCTGCCACTGCCACCTCCAGGCATCGCGGAGCGTAAAGTTGAAATGGCAGTATATGCCCGCTTTATGCGCCATCTACGCCATGTTCCCAATAGCAGGATGGAGATTAAAATTCTCTCCGCCATCCAGTTTACCGCCGATATGATGGATTATAGCGATGCGCATGTAGCCAAAACTTTGGTCGATTTGGGCCTTCGGGCGCCGCGCATGGCCTTTCCGGCAGACTTTCTAATGTTCACTGATCAATCGTTCCTACGCTCGGTTTTTGACATCGGAGGCCCGAATGAGGCTTTACTGGATCTTAAGGATTTCTGGAATACGATAGGGGAGGACAAATTTGCTGCCTTTAAGACAACCTATGACGTATTGGAGCCTGTTTATAATGCTTAATTTACATCTAATTATTATATCGCTGGTTGCGCTCATGTCGCTCTTCATCATTGAAAGAGCCGGCATCCTCGCCACCAGTGAAACCTGAGGAACGTTGCCGCGGCTCTGAGGTATTACCTTGGCGCGGCGTGCGCCAGTTAATTTCCGGCGCTTTTAGTAAACGTCCTATCATTTCAGGCAATCCGCCATAATCCTGCGCCAAGCTTAGGCTTGAGCGCGGATTAAATTTATATTGAGCTTGAGAAATCACATCAGACCAGATCGCCGCAGGAATGCTGCCGCCCGTAACGCCCTTAGTGGGAGAGTTATCGTCATTCCCAACCCAGACAACTCCGACCAATCGATCAGAATATCCGGCAAACCACGCATCGCGGCTGTCTTGTGATGTGCCCGTTTTACCGGCAACAGGGAAGCCTTGCTTCGCTCTTTGGCCGGTGCCGTATTCCACAACACTTTGCATCATAACTTGCAGCGCACGAATTGAGTTTTCATTGGCTACGCGCCTTGTGATGGTGCGCTCAGGCCGCTCGTAATAGACGGTGCCTTCTTCATCACGGATTTTGGTGATGGCGTAAGGGAAGACGGCGTAGCCGCCATTCGCTATGGCCGTATATGCCGTCGCCAATTCAAGCGGCGTTACGGTATATGAACCAAGCGAAAGACTAAGGTCAGGCTGAAGCGGTGAGGTGATACCCATCGCACGCGCTGTGTCAATTACGGCTTGGGGACCAAGCTCTTTAGTGAGCTGCATTGAAACGGTATTGAGCGAGAGCGTTAGCGCGGTCTGTAAATTTACAAGGCCGTAATATTTACCGCCGAAATTTTCAGGACGGTAGCGTCCGGTAGTGAAGGGCTCGTCCACTATGGTTGTCTCGGGCGTCCAGCCATTTTGCAGAGCCGTGAGATAGACCATTGGTTTGAAGGATGAACCGGGCTGGCGCTGCGCTTGAGTGATGCGGTTAAATTGACTCTTGTTGTAATCGCGTCCGCCGACGAGCCCTAGAACTGCGCCGTCATGTCCCATGAAAATGGCCGCGCCCTGACCGATTTTTTTCTCAATTCCGGATTTGGAGAGGTGATTGAAAATCGCTTTTTCCGCCATGTTCTGGATAGGTGTAACGAGCGTTGTCTCGATGATGAGGTCTTTTTCAGGCGCGCCAATCATATCATCAAGGCCATCCACAACCCAATCGGTGAAGTAACGGATAGCATTAGCCGATTCAGGGCGCTTGGGTGGAATAGGCGGTATATTGGAGAGCCCTTGGGCTTCCTTCTTGGTTATATACCCAGCATCAGCCATAGCGCCCAACACGATATCGGCGCGCTCATTAGCTAAATTGGCATTGCGGCGCGGCGAATAGCGCGACGGAGCTTTAAGTAGCCCGGCAATAATCGCACATTCTCTAAGGCTTAAATCCTTAACTTCTTTTTCAAAGTAGAGCTTGGAGGCCGCTTCCACGCCATAGCTGCCCGAACCAAGATAAACGCGGTTTAAATAGGCGCTCATAATTTCGTCTTTGGTGAGCTCGTGCTCGAGCCAAAGGGCAAGCATGGCTTCTTGGATTTTACGCTTTAAGGTGCGCTCATGGCTAAGAAATAGGTTTTTTGCGAGCTGCTGTGTGATGGTCGAGCCGCCCTGCACAACGCCGCCAGCCTGCGCATTTACAAAGACGGCGCGAAGTAAGCCGATGGGGTCTATTCCGAAATGATAGTAAAAGCGTCGATCCTCGATGGCCATTACGGCATTAACCAAATGCGGTGGCATATCGCTGACATCAACGCTATTGCCCTTAATTTCGCCGTAGCGCGCCAGAACATCGCCTTTTGAATCCAAAATAGTGATCGAGCTTTGACGCTCGAAAGCGGCGCTTTTTGTGATATTTGGGAGTTCAGTGGCATACCAAGCCAACACGCCGCCCAAAATAATAGAACACCAAAGCCCCAGTACCAATGACCATTTCAAGCCTTTGGCAAAAAGCGTTTTAGTTTTGTTTTTGGCAGGTTTTTTCGCGGTTTTGGCTGCTTTGCCCTTACCGGTGGTGGTTGATTTTCCAGACGCAGTAACGCGAGGGGGAGTTTTTTTCTTACTGGCCATACTTTGCTTTAGGGTATTTATCAGTTGCAATCAAGCCAATAGCGCTTGCGAGCCGGAAATTTATCCGTTGTCTGTGTTTCGTTATCAAAGACACCGCCACAATGCTCGACTATTTTCTCCGCCGCCAAATTCTTTGGATCGATGGTAATGAGAGCCCTGTCGATGCCGAGATAACACGCGTAAGGCATGCCTTTTTGTAGGATTTTCTTACCAAACCCCTTGCCGCGCATCGTGGGGCGTATGACGAAATTGATATGGCCGCCCCATTTTTCAAGGTGCCAGTTCAGGCGGTGGCGTATGTTGAAAATTCCGATATATTCACCGTCCTTAACCATCCAAAGGCTGGTTTCAGTTACCGGCTCTACCCAATCGGCGTAGGGTTTGTGCATGTGGCGCTTGCCCTCATTTAACTTGATGACGAAGTCATCAAAATTCAGATCGAGCTCATCGGCTTTCAGGAATTTATAGCGGCCTTCCGCATGGAATTCTTTCAGAGCTTCGAGGAAGCTCGTTTTATATTCCGGGCTCGGCTTTACAAGTTTGGATGCTGACATGATGTATGGGTTTTTTTGACTGTTTGTTTTTCTAAAGTTTTATTGGTGTCAAGGTCTCTATTATTGCGAAAAAAATGTTTATACATCTATTTCTAATATAGTGCAATTTTTTTTAGAAAATTTGTTTAACCACCTGTATTAGAACAGGTTTTCCTTATGGGGCGCAGTCGAGCGGAAGGAGGGATTTGTCCGGATAACCGTAATCTGCCGCCTCGATATTATCTATATCGGTAATGACAAAATAATCGCTTTTATTAAGGGCCTTGTTGTTCTGGGCGATTGCGGCATCAAGCTCCTCATCGGTGAACAAATATTGAAGTGGGGTTTCTTTATAGCGGCCCGTCAGTCCGGCTTCTAATACAGCGAGGTTATTGGTTTTCGTTGCGCCGGGCGCTAGGGCAAAGGATGCGCACATGAATTTATATTGCATAGCTTGCTCTGCCTTTTTTGTGCAGGCAGCTTCATAGCCGGAATTGTTTGCAAGTGTATTGCAATACGCATTTACACTCACTGTAAAGTCGACGCCATTACGCGCTACTGGAATGTCGAGAGCGAGCAGAGGTTTGGAATCGGCAGCATCATTTTGCTCGGCCGTATTGCCTTGCGTATTCTGGTTGTCATCATCGCCCGGGCAGCCAGCTAAAGTCATTAAGCCTACAAATGCGAGGGCCATTTTTGAACGTGTATTCATTGCGATATCCTTTTACTCTATTCTCATTTAGTGAGCCTATTACTAGAGCATTTTAAAAGGAGATGCAAATTTCAAGAGGATGCGGCTTAGATCAATAAAATGGCAGCGAGACCAAGAAAAGCGAAGAAGCCGACAATATCTGTAATGGTCGTTAGGAACACTGCGGAGGAGACCGCCGGATCGGCGCCCATGCGCTGCAGAATAATAGGAATGCCGGCGCCGCACATTCCAGCGACGATAAGGTTAATAACCATCGCCATGGATATGACGCTGCCCAGCATCGGACTGCTGAACCAAAGCGCCGTGGCAAGGCCAGCCAACGCTGCAAAAAGAATGCCGTTCAGCGTCCCCACAGCCGTTTCTTTCCAGATAATTCGCCAAGCATTTGTCTCGGTCAGCTCCCGCGTAGCAAGGGCGCGCACGGCAACGGTGAGCGCTTGAGTGCCGGCATTACCGCCCATAGAGGCCACAATCGGCATCAGGACGGCGAGCGCGACGATTTGCTCGATGGTTGCATCAAAGAAGGAAATAACGATAGAGGCCAGAATGGCGGTCAGTAGGTTTATAAAGAGCCAGCGAAAGCGCGTGCCTGTGGTGGAAATGATTGCACGGTAAAGGTCACCGTCATTCACACCGGCAAGCTTCAAAAAGTCTTCCTGCGCTTCTTCATCAATAACGTCAACAATATCATCAATCGTAATAACGCCGAGCAAACGGCCGTTTTTATCGACAACAGGCGCGGAGAGAAGGTTGTCACGCCGGAAAATATCGGCGACCTCTTCTTGGTCCATATCGGCAGGGATAAAGTGGTTATCTTCTAGTTTTAGGTTCGCAAGTTTTTCCGAGCGTTTAGCGCAGACGAGGCGGCGCAGCGGAATTTCGCCTGTAACGTGATAGGAGGGGCTCACGACAATAATATCAAAGAAATCATCAGGCAGCGTATCGGTAGAATTGCGCAGGTAATCAATAGTCTTACCCACTGTCCAGAACTCCGGCACGGCAACAACCTCGCGTTGCATGATACGGCCAGCGGAATCTTCGGGGAAGTTAAGAGCCTCCTCAACGGCCAGCCTCGTTTTGGTTGAGAGCTTGCGAATAATCTCCTGCTGGAAATCATCATCAAGATCTTCGATGATATCAACCGCATCATCGCTGTCCAGCTCCATGATTATATTGGCAACATCTTCGGCCTCCATGCTTTCAAGCATCTGGCGGCGCAGCTCGGAATTCAGCTCGGAGAAGGTTTGCGGGTCAAAATTTTGACCGTACATCTCGACAAATTCACGGCGGTCTTCATCGCCGACTTTCTCGATAAGCTCGGCCATATCGGCAGGAGAGAAATCATCGATCAGGGCATGAACCATGTCGGAATCCTGCGCACGAACGGCCTCGACGGCCTCGCGGATTTCCTCATAATTCAAACGATACGGATTGCTGTCCTCTGTATCATCGTCAGAAGAAAGAGCATCGTCCTCTATGATTTGATCGTCGTCATTATTCATGCGCGTAAAAATTCCTACATAAGACGGAATAGCTTATATGAATTCACGCGGAGTTTCACCAGTAATGTTTATTTAGGGACAGACTTGACGTAATTGTTTTTGCATATATTATATCGTTAAAATTGAACAAGGAGATTAAAATGATTAATGTTAGTAAAAATTTCAAAGAACAATTTGTATCGGGCGGAGTGGGCGCTGCTGTCGGGGCTGGCGCGTATAGTGCGTTTTCAATTATTCAGCCGGATACTTTAGGTGCTATTGCAATTGGTGTAAGTGCGTATGTCGCAGATCGTACAATTGGGCGAATGGCTGAAAAGGCTTTTGGCGGTACGCATAAATCAGGAGCGCATGATATTGGCGTTATTACAGGCTTACTTGGTGCCTTTGCCATTACGGCTGCAATGTCTTCAGAACCTGCGCAGAATGTGCAAATTGGTATGTGGCCATCTGAGGCATCGACAAATGTTGAGTTTATAACTGAACAGGCGCCTGCTTTTATTCCAGTTTAATTCCACCTTGATATAGAATTTAAAAAGCGCCCCATAGAGGCGCTTTTTTTAATGTGTCATGATTGTTTTTACGGTTTTTACAGATGTGCGACAGCGCGGCGCTGCACGTTTTCGTCATTCATGTCGTTTTCCTGAACCTGCGCTGAAACGGCGGCCAGCGCGGTTGCGTTGACAATCCCGCGCGGTGTTACGGCGGGATTAAGAATATGCGCAGGTTTTGACACCCCGAGCAAAAGCGGCCCGATGCTGATACCATCCGCCAAAACCTTAAGCATGTTAAAGGCGATATTGGCAGCCTCCACATTCGGCATGATGAAGATATTGGCTTCACCGCTGAGGTTGGAGTTCGGCATGATCTCGGCGCGGATTTTCTCGGATAGCGCTGTATCAGCCTGCATTTCGCCGTCAATCTCAAGCTCACGGTCACGCATACGGATATCAGCATAGGCACAGCGCATCTTGTTGGATGTCACTGTATCAACGCTGCCGAAGTTGGAATGCGAGAGTAGGGCGACCTTAGGCTTAATACCAAAGCGGCGCACTTCTTCCGCCGCAAGCAGCGTCATCTCAGAGATCTGGGCTATGCTCGGGTCGGGGTTAATCTGCGTGTCACAGAAGAAATACGTACCTTTGGTCAGAATAAGAGCATTCAAAGCCGCTGGCGTTTCAACGCCCGGTTTCAGGCCAATGATTTCCTTGATGTGACGCAAATGACGGTGGTACTGGCCCACTGTTCCGCAGATCAGCGCATCGGCTTCACCAAGCTGAACCATCAGGGCCGCGATAACTGTTGTGCTGGTACGCACGCGGTACCGCGCCGTTGCCGGCGTTACGCCCTTACGATCCATCAGGCGCAGATAATGCTCCCAATAAGCGCGGTAACGGGAGTCGTTTTCCGGATCGACAAGCTCAAAATGCTCACCGGCTTTCATACGAAGGCCAAGGCGTTTGATGCGTGTCTCGACAACTTTCTTACGCCCAATCAAGATAGGTTTAGCTAGCTTGTCATCAACAATGTTCTGCACTGCCTGAAGGACGTTTTCTTCCTCGCCTTCGGAGTAAACAACGCGCTTTGGATTTTCGCGCGCGCGGCACATCACCGGACGCATAACAAGCTGGGAGCGAATAAAGAATTCGCGCAGTTTTTGCTCATAGGCTGCAAAGTCTTTAATCGGGCGAGTTGCAACGCCAGAAGCAATAGCGGCTTTGGCCACAGCAATGGGCAGATCAACAATCAAGCGCGGGTCGAACGGCTTTGGAATAAGGTATTCAGGGCCAAACTCAAGCGCTTCATCGCTATAAACGGCGGCAACTTCTGCGCTGACTTCTTTACGGGCAAGCGCGGCGAGCGCCTCAACGCAGGCAATTTTCATTTCCTCGTTAATGGCCGTTGCGCCAACATCAAGCGCGCCGCGGAATAAAAACGGGAAGCAAAGAACATTATTGACCTGATTGGTATAATCAGAGCGGCCAGTACAGATAATGGCATCATCACGTACTTCACGCACTTCTTCGGGCATAATCTCCGGCGTTGGATTAGCCAGCGTCATGATAAGCGGTGCTTTAGCCATGGATTTAACCATGTCTTTGGATACCGCACCCGCGGCGGAAAGGCCGAGGAATACATCGGCGCCCTTCATCGCTTCGTCGAGTGAACGCAAGTTTGTTTTAACAGCAAATTTCTCTTTTTCCGCGTCCATACTCTCGTTACGACCTTCGTAAACAACACCGCTTCGGTCGCAAACAAGAATGTTTTCGCGCTTTAATCCTGCGTGGACAAGGAGATTTAGGCAGGCAATCGCCGCCGCGCCCGCGCCATTGGCGACAAGCTTGATCTTTGAAATATCGCGGCCAGAATATTCAATCCAGTTTTTAAAGGCCGCAGTCACGATAATGGCTGTACCGTGCTGGTCGTCATGGAATACGGGGATATTCATACGCTCGCGTAGGCGGCGCTCAAGCTCGAAACACTCAGGCGCTTTGAAGTCTTCAAGGTTGATACCGCCAAAAGTCGGCTCAAGCGAGGCAATAATATCGACAAGCTTATCAACATCGGTCTCGTCAATCTCAATATCCATGGAATCAAGGCCAGCGAATTTTTTGAAGAGGACGGATTTACCTTCCATAACCGGCTTGGAGGCCAGCGCGCCAATCGCGCCAAGGCCAAGAACGGCCGTACCGTTAGAGATAACGGCGACAAGGTTTCCTTTGGAGGTGTAATCATACGCCTTGAGAGGGTCTTTCTCGATTTCTTCACATGGGGCGGCCACGCCGGGAGAATAGGCCAGAGCCAAGTCGCGCTGGGTCATAAGCGGCGTTGTCGGCGTGATGGAGATTTTCCCCGGTTTCGGATATTGGTGGTAATCCAGTGCGTCTTGTCTGAATGCGTCTTTGTCTTTTGCCATGATTTCGCGTGTTTCCGTGTCTATGTGTCAAATTTTAGTGATAATATGCCATATCAAAACGCCCACGAAACCTCAAGGGTAAAGCGATGTTGCGGTGCAGTAATTCGGGATTTTATATTTAAGAGAGGTAAAGCTTTATGCGCGATACCGTCTGGCTTTTATGAGCCTATAAGCGGCAAGCGCCGCTCGCCAATCGTTCGGTGTTTTTAAATGATGATGGTGCGGCCGAGAGGACTTGAACCTCCACAGGATTACTCCCACAAGATCCTTAGTCTTGCGCGTCTACCATTCCGCCACGGCCGCGAAAATGGGTGTCTGGTTTTTATCAAATAAAAATGGGGGATACAAGTAAGAATAATGCGCGAACGAGTTTTTTTTAGCTCGGGTCAGGCGCAGAGCCTTTTTCGGGGTAGATTTCGCGGCTCTTCTTATCGAGGTATTTCGAGATTTTGGTACTGTTAGTGCGCTCGTCAAAGAGCATGACATTCAGGAACGCGTTGGCTTCATCAAGAATGTTCGAGGCAATCATAATGTGATCCATATCAACAATATCCCCAAGATCAAGCAAGTGTTTGTCCCATATTGTCGTGTAATCAATATTGGATGCTGCGGCAAGATCGCGGACATCACAGACCAGCATCTTGGCGGAATCGGGAAGCATTAGATTAAAAAAGGTTTCGCGGAAACGCTGTAGCTCAATTCTCTTCTCATCTTCCGGCGTTATTTTGCTTAAATAATCTTCCAGATCTTCGGGGTCGACATTATCTTGCGTTTCGTAATGGACTTCATGGGCGTAATCGCGGATGAAGTCCTCAAGGTTCTTGATAAGCTCTGCCAGAGCGTCAATGCGGGAAGGCAATGGTATTGCATCCGTTCCGACAATTTCGGCTTTGTCCGAATTGGCGGCAAGGGCGCGGAATTGCTTTTGTAGCTCAGCGCTTGGCATATGTGCGGGATCTATTTTTTTAGCGGCTCTTTTTGTCATTATGTATATAAACCAGCTTTGGTCACCTCTTGTCAAGAAATGCTTAGTGCAATATGAAGAGATCATGGACTGGAAAATATCAGATAAGGCTGTGGCTTACCCCGATGCGCTGGAATTCATGAATGCACGCGTTGATGCTATTCATAGCGGCGGTGAAGGCGAGTGCATATGGCTGCTCGAGCATCCGCCGCTCTATACGGCGGGGACGAGCGCTAAAGGCAAAGATTTGCTCGATCAGCGCTTTCCAGTTTATGAGGCGGGACGAGGGGGTGAATATACTTATCATGGGCCGGGGCAGCGCGTGGCCTATGTCATGCTGGATTTGCGCGCGCGCCAAAAGAAGCCCGATGTGAAGCGCTATGTTTGGTGCCTCGAGGAATGGATTATTCGCGCGCTGGGAGAATTCGATATCAAGGGCGAGCGCCGCTGCGGACGTGTAGGCATCTGGGTCACGCAAGAGGATGGCCGTGAGAGCAAAATTGCCGCCATTGGTGTGCGCATCAGGCGCTGGGTCACGCTGCATGGTATCGCCATTAACGTAAACCCCGATCTATCGCATTTTGGCGGCATTGTTCCTTGCGGCATTGCTGAGCATGGCGTGACGAGCATGGCGGATTTGGGTGTGGTAGCATCGTTTATAGACGTAGATAATGCATTTAGAAAGCATGTTGGCATATTTAACACTTGATTATTTTTCCATAAAAATTTATTATTTAGCATGGAAAAACAGCAACTTGTTAAACCGTCCAAGTTATTATTATTCAGGCCGGAGCTTTGGCAGCCTGATAAGAATAGTGGAAAAAAGCCATATTCTTCAAATTGCCTGTCATATGCACTCAATAAAAAGTCACTCGGTTTTCCTTTCTGGAATTCCTTTGCGAATGCTGCGGGAAAGAAACCAACTTGTCTTAAGGATTTTAAGCTTCAGGTTTCCGCCATTCTACCGTCACATGAAATTCCACCCTTTAATTTATTTGACACGCCGTTTGATGCGCGGGTAAAAGCAGCTTTTGCGGGAATGCATTGTATTGATGTGGATGAAGCCGAAAGCGCGCATCTTAGGGGTGAACACGTATTCGCATTTTCCAGTGTTTATCAGCACTTTTTCCGAAAAGATTCTGATGGAAGTTGGTCACACAAACTCGGGCGCAAGGAACCGACTGATTGTGACGATAGGGGACGGAAAATATTACGTCTTGATCGGGCTTTTTTTGAGGTCGTCAATGATTGTATAGACAATCCAACATACTCCAGTGAGTATTTGTACTTCCGTATACCGAAGCAAGGGGTATGGGTGCAGGCATCTACACATAACCCGTGTTAATCCGCAGCCTTGGGACAAGCCGGGTGTAATGCCTCAACCAATCAATTTTTGGTTTGAAATTCCTAACGCGGTCCTATGGCCAGCGTGTAATTTTCGCTGATTGCTGGCGCTGAAGGTTGCTGTTGAGGTTCGGGCGCGGGTGCTACTTCGATTTGAC
>JBBKXC010000140.1:0-3850 GCA_037969275.1 Bdellovibrionales bacterium
AATCAAAGCGCGACAGACACTAGAGAGCCGCCGGAAAATCTATCGTTTTTATTCTATATTGATAATGGCGATGATTATCGTTTCCGATTTGATCCTAAATATTTCGAGCTTGTCCGAACAGATAGCAGCGGGGCGGCCGAAATTATCGAGCCGCAAGAAAATGCCTTATTCCCGCCTGATGCGTTTGATCCACG
The DNA here is from genome assembly GCA_037969275.1 of Bdellovibrionales bacterium. GTDB lineage: Bacteria > Pseudomonadota > Alphaproteobacteria > Micavibrionales > Micavibrionaceae > UBA2638. The sequence continues at coordinate 195 of JBBKXC010000140.1, forward strand.
CACCGGTGTTTTACGAGATGGCTATCGCCTGCGCCTTAATCCCGAAAATACATTGGCTGAGAAATTCACCTTGCCTGAGGGCAGCATTGTCGATGGGTATATAAATATTCAAAGTAATATCCTTTTTTATGAAGGCGACCCCAAAGAGGGGGTGCGCTTTAATCTCGCTGAACAGGGGTTTTTAACAAAGTATGCAAATGCTTTGCCGCCTGTTGATCCTGCGCTGCTGGAGAGCGTTGAGGTTATGCGAAGTGCTGCGCAGATGCGCGCGCCCTCACCGCCGCCCTCACCACCTATTGAAAACGAGCCGCCGCCTGTGGAAGAATCCCATAATCCAGAGGGCATCGGGCTATCACCGATTGATAAATGGCGGCACATTCATGCCGGAAGAGGTGGGCTCTTTAATGATATGGCCTCTGCATTTAACGATGCCGCCGCGCCGCGCACTGGTTTTACCTTCGAAAAAGCGCATTATTATAACTTTGCGGATGAAATCGGACGTAGCATTACAGCCCATGAAGGCGGCTTGGAATCGGTTGTTGCGGATTTTAAAGAAAATGGCATTGAGGCATTCCCTTTTACTCCTATTTTAGACGGGCGTGGGCTTATTAAAACCGTTCAGGAAAATGGCGCGGTCAAAACGGCGTGGGAAAATGCCGAGGGGCAGGAAGTTTTATTCTCTCCCGAAGAAGTAGGCGCGCAGATAGAAAGCTTGATTTTCACCTATACGGATAGCGAGCAAAGAGCGCAATATTTCGAGCATAATCCGAATGTCGAACCCGCAGTGAATATGTTGGCGGTAGCGTTAAACCAGAGCGCCGCCATTGAAAACGGTGAAATGTCACCGAGCATTAATCTGGATCAAGCGGCCCCTGAAATTGAAGAGCCGATCAATTATGATGATAATCGACCGGCTACAACGGATAGTATTAAAATTTAATAAGAAGGCTTATGCCGCGATTTTCATCGGGCCTTTTTCAAAAAGCTCACCCACATAATCCCAGTTAACGAGACTATCGAAGAAAGCCTCAAGATATTTCGGGCGCGCATTGCGGTAATCGATGTAATAAGAGTGTTCCCAAACATCGCATCCCAAAATTGGGGTTTTGCCATAGGGAAGCGGGTTTTCACCATTGGGTGAACTTAGCACTTCCAACTTGCCGGACGCACCATCTTGCGCGAGCCATACCCAGCCCGAGCCAAACTGGCCAGCGCCTTTTTTCAGGAATTCATCGCGGAAGGAATCAAAGCTGCCGAGGTCTTCTTTAATTTTGCTCTCAAGGTTACCTGGAAGAGATTTACCGCCGCCATTAGGCTTCATCCAGTTCCAGAAATGTAAGTGGTTATAGTGCTGACCAAGCTGGTTGAATAGACCGCCGTGCTTGGGGTCTTTAAAGGCGCTAATCATGGCTTGCTCTAAAGAGGCATTTTCCATCCCTGTGCCTTTGATAAGGTCATTGGCTTTGTCAATATACGCCTTGTGGTGCTTGTCGTGATGGTATTCAAGCGTTTCTGCGGACATATAGGGCGCCAGCGCATCGTAGTCATAGGGAAGTTCGGGAAGTGTGAAAGCCATGTCGGATATCTCCTGTAATTCTTTAATTTTCGTGTTAGTAAGGGTAGATGAATATCTAATAGTTTCAAGAGTTAATTTGTTCCTCATGAAGAGCGCACTTACAAATATTGCACAAACTGTCAAAGAGCAGGACTCTGACCGCTTTTTACTGAGCATGTTGATGCCAGCGGAGTTCCGCGAGGATTTATTGGTGCTGTTCGCCTTTTATCACGAAATTGCAAAAACGCGCGAAGTGGTCAGCGAAACCATGCTCGGCCAAATTCGCTTGAAGTGGTGGCAAGAGGCGATAGAAAACATATACAAAAGCGACGCAGTGCTTGAGCACGAAACGCTCGAAGCGCTGGCGGATGTGATTGCGCGCCGCGGCTTGGCTTACGAAGATTTCGAGACGCTAATTTATGCGCGGGAATTTGATCTTGAGGATGTCTTGCCCGGCAATGTCGAGGGCTTTGTGAATTATTGCGACTTTACGCTCTCCCCCCTTATGCGTCTGGTAATGCAAATTATGGGCGATGAGCCAAAGGCAGAGCCTGTGCAGGCTGCGGCGGTGAATTATGCACTTATGGGGCTTTTGCGCGCCGTTCCATTTCATGCCGCGCGTCATAGATGCTATTTGCCCGAAGACTTGATGAAACAGCACGGGCAAGGGGTTAATGCGCTTTATGACTTAAAGCCTGCCGAGGGGCTGCCTGATTTGGTAAGATCGCTGTGCGGCGTTTATGAGGACGGCCTTGCGCCGCAAAACATATTCTTGAAAGCCAGCCATATTCTGGCGCAAATCTATTATCACCAGCTCAAAAGTTGCGGTTTTGACGTGTTTAGCTCCCGCATGCGGCTAGAGCCACCCCTTAAAACCCTGCGCCTTGCATTTGGCTTTAAGTTTCTATAATACTGGTTTTATGCTATACTAAAGATGGGTAAACAGGTTAGGAAAACAACAATGGTTGATGCAACTAAAGGTATCGGCGGTATACAGAATTTACCGTCATCCCATTCAGATCGAAATAAGGCGGAAGCCAAAAAAAGCGAAGCGCGCCCTTCAATAGAGCCGCAAGACGAGGTTGAAATCTCTGATGAGGCAGCCGAGCTTGCCAATGCCGCGCAAGCGGCGCGTGCTGTGCGCGGTGAGCTTGAGCGAGATGCAGGTGCAATACTCAGTAAACCGGGTGCTTTGGAGCGTATCGACGCTTAACTTAAGGCTCTGGTGAATGGTCGTGTGTAGAGGTGATCGGGTCTTGCTGCTCCGGCACCGGGCGGATCGTTTTATCGTTATAATCAAAATCACCTTTTTCGAGAAAATGGAGAACCTGCTTTTGAATGCGCGGGTCCCACATCATGATAGTGTGAGTAGACGGCATGACAATATGGCCTTTTCGGCCTTCTAAATTCGTTTTTTCTACAGCAACCAATGTGTCATTCGCGCCGTCAAATATCTTTTTCCCGAGGGGATTGATCGAGATGTCACTGGCGATAATTCCCAAATCATAATCAACCTTACCATCATCAATATGAGCGTGGCTTGTGCGGAGCTGATGACTGGCCGGCCCGAAAATCGTATGAAAGGCCGGTGCCAGATATTTATTATCGGCTAGAAAATCAGCAACTTCGCTGCCCTGATTGGGCGTCCCCATCATTACGACAGAGCCGAGATTAGGCGGGCGATGACGCGCGATTATATAGCGCGAAAGTAGGCCGCCCATGGAATGACCTACAAAATGCGTTTTAGAGGCGGTTTTATACGCGGGCTCGTTTTCCATTTTTTCAGCCACAATATCGGCCAGCTCTTCAATCGGATGATTACGTGAGGGGTATTTGATATTCAGGCAATCAAAGCCGGATTTTTTTAGCTGGCTTTCCAGCGGCATCATATCAAGATGGCTCCGAAGGATGCCGTGTAGAAGGACTACGAGTGGTTTGTTTTCGCTCATGCTCTATTTATTGCCCATATTCTTGAATTCGTCACTAAAGAAATCATCATCCTCGGCTTTGTATTTCTTTTTGAACGGATTGGTCTTGTAGGGGAACATGCGCCCTCTGAAGTCGTGGCGTTTCATGATGTTCGCTTTTTTCTTCTTACTTA
>JBBKXC010000141.1:0-13382 GCA_037969275.1 Bdellovibrionales bacterium
AATCCTACGTTTGTCGTCTAAAAGGCTGCATTTTCAATGCAATATTAACTTATGCCATGATATAATAAAAATATGATTAATGCCATGAGTTTAGCACTTTCCGGATTAAACGCCGCCACGCAGCGCCTCAATGCGAGCGCTTCCAACGTCGCCAACGTCACAACAGCGGGCTCACTAGAGCCTGGCGGCAAAGCGCCCTATGACGCGCTCACCAGCCGTAATAGCGCCGTTACTGACAATGCCGGCAATGGTTCTGGCGTGCGCAGCGAAGTTGTTTCGGCGGGGCGCTCATTTGTACCGTCCTACGCGCCTGACTCCCCCTTCGCTAATGCAAAGGGGCTTATCGGAACGCCAAATGTCGATCTTGCTGAAGAGGCCGTAAACCTGAAAATTGCCGAGCTGAGCTATAAAGCCAATATAGGCGTCCTCAAAACGACCGAGGAAATGAGCGATGAGCTTCTCAGAATTTTCGACGAAGAAACCTAAGCCCCCACCGCCAAAACCCTAGTCAATCCGCAACAGTTTTCATATCATTTGACTTTGTTTGCTATATTTTATAATCTGCCCCAAATTAAAATAAGCAGGGGCGATATGCACACATACCATTTACCCAAAAAAATTCGTGAAACCATGGCGCAAAATGAACCCGCCGTTAAAGCGGCTTTGTCAAAAATTGCCAATAAAGAATTTGGCATACAAGGCCTGCCACAAGGGATTGGTAAATATGAAGGCGGCATAAAAGTAAATAACCGTGAAATCGCTATTCGCCATAATTACGTCATGGATGATTGGCATAAGACGCAAAGACAGACCCCAGAAGAAACCGCAGTAGTCAAAGCGATTGAAGAGGTTAAATCTATTATATTGAGACACGGCATTAAAGCCGTTAAAGCACGCTATGGCGAATGCACGCTGGGCGACCCGCTTCGTGATCTTATTGCAGGGCCTTAAACAATAATTGGGTCTGGCGAGGACAATAGAACCTTACCACCATTGCCAAAACCATCGAGATTCATGGCAATACCGTCCATCATCATTTCCAGTGCAACTGAGTTAAATTCGTTTTTCATTATTCACCTTTGCCTAATAAGGTCATCTTAGTAAATAATAGCCCGAATGTCGAGGCACTAAGGATATCAGGGCTTTTTTGCATATCGAATAAAGCTAAAGCCGGGCTTACCGTTTTCCGCGGTGTGATCTTCGCGCCATATTTCGTCCCACTCATCCCAATTAACGGCCGGAAATTGCGTGTCGCCTTCGACATCCTCATAGATGCGGGTGATATCAAGCTCGCTGACCAGCCCCTCATTCAAAGCTTGTCTATAAATTTGCGCGCCGCCATTGATGAACACTTCATCAAGGCCGCCTTCTTGAGCAAGCGCCTTCGCAAACCCCAGCGCTTCTTTCAAACCAGAGCGCACAACGACGCCGTCTTTGCCTTCGAAATCTGATTGGCGCGTCACAACAATATTGGTGCGCCCCTTAAGCGGCCCGCCGACTTCCTTATAAAGCGATTCAAGTGTTTTGCGCCCCATCACCAAAGGCTTGCCGAGCGTGCGGGATTTATAGCGCTTGAGATCGGCGGGGATATGCCAAGGCAGGGTCCCGTCTTTGCCGATTGTTCCGTTTTGCGCCATAGCGACGATAATTGTTACCTTTGGATTTTCATGGTTCATGCAAACAAGATACAATGAATATTGCAGCTGTTGAAGCCACGATATTAATTTATAGACTAATTATTTAATGAAAAAATAAGGGCCTTATTGCGGCCCCTAGAATTATTAGACCTCTAATGCTGTATGCATCATACTAAAATCATCGCTGACATCTTCGGCATGGCGCGTCAAATCCCGTGATTTTTGCGCAGAAAAGAGTGCGCGCGCATTTTGATTGTTATTTTCTGCGGAATTGCTGGCTGAACGCGTTATATTATCAATTCCATCCAATGCAATAACAACAGCGCCAATTGCGCTTCCAAGAGCAGTTAATGTGCCAGTTAGGTCTATACCAATAGTTTGAACCAAAATCATAGAAGCCGCGGCAGATGCAATGACACCACCCGCAATTTTAAACTGATTTTTCAATCTGGAGACTGTGGGCATTGCCTTTAGTCCGTCACTGAACTTATGAACAAAATCTCCTACATGCTCGCTAATTTTATTAAACACATTCTTAATCGAATTCATTTTTTGAAACCCCTATGTATAAACGCATAATATTGAGCGCTGATCTTTTTTTGTTAAAATCAGGGTAAAGGAATATTATTAAAAATAGTTTAATTCTAAGAGTATTGGTAAATAATTATGCTAAACCGCTACGGCGGCCTTGATATGAGGATGCGCTTCATAGCCCACCAGCTCGAAATCCTCGAATTTGAAATCGAAAATATCGGTAATATCCGGGTTTAAATGCATCTCGGGCAGTGGCAGCATTTCGCGTGAAAGCTGAAGCTCCGCTTGTTCCAAGTGATTGGAATATAAATGCGCGTCCCCTAGCGTGTGTATGAACTCACCAGCTTGAAGGCCGCAAACTTGCGCAATCATCATCGTTAGCAACGCATAAGAGGCAATATTAAACGGTACGCCTAAGAATATATCGGCGCTGCGCTGATAGAGCTGACAAGACAGCTTGCCATTTGCGACATAAAACTGGAAAAATGCGTGACAGGGCGGCAGCGCCATTTGATCGACCACACCCGGATTATACGCGACAACTAAAAGCCGCCTACTGTCTGGGTTTTTCTTGATCTGCTCAACCACATTTTTAATCTGGTCGATGGTCTTGCCGTCCGCCGTTTTCCAAGCGCGCCATTGCTCGCCGTAAACGGGGCCGAGATCGCCGTTTTCATCCGCCCATTCATCCCAAATGCGCACACCGTTTTCTTTTAGGTATGCGATATTCGTATCGCCCTTCAAAAACCACAGCAATTCATGCGTGATAGAGCGCATATGGCATTTTTTGGTGGTGACAAGCGGAAAACCCTTGGAGAGGTCAAAGCGCATTTGATGGCCAAAAACGCTTAAAGTACCTGTTCCCGTGCGGTCTTCCTTTTTTGCGCCGTGCTCGAGAACGTGGCGCATAAGATCAAGATATTGTTTCATAGCCCTTATTATAAGCGATTCCCGAAACAATAGAAGTCTAGGCTTTCGCCCATCCACTACTTTAACAATATATGAGTCTTTTCCTCGCTTTTTACCCCGACATACCCTATATTATAAGGGCTAGCTTGCTAGCTATGACGTTACACGTTGGTATGGAATAAACGTTGTGGACCCGGGGGCAGTACCCGGCAGCTCCACCATTTAAGTCTTTAAGATTTTGCCTTTGGCAAAATCACGTTCAAACGCCACGCGGGCTTACGGCGGATTTCCGCCGAGCCGCAGTCGCGGCTTTGAATGTGCAAAAATCGACTTATACAGTGGGGCTGAAACAGGATCGACACGCGCAGTAAAGATACAGGACGACGTTCGGCATTGTTCCGCCGTTACCGGGCTAATATTATAAATGCAAACGATAATGTTGCATTCGTAGCCGCCAACGACAACTCTGTTGTTGCTGGTGATGTTCGTAAAGCAGCCTAATTGGGTTGTTAGCGATAGCTACACGATTCCTAGGTGATTAATGCACTTAGGTGGGGTTCGGCGGTACCTAGCAACAGAAACCGCCACTTTTTTTTGCGCAGCGCGGCACGCTATTTTTAAGCCATGACTTAAGCGCTCACCTGCCTCAACAACTTTCAGAATTCAGCTTTATCTTGCACAAGCTTTGGGCTTAAAATATTAACTATGACAGGCGAAACTCTCAATATACCGCCCCTACTTTTCCTTTTATGCGCCGCGTTTGGATCGGCGGTACTCGTCACGCTTATCCGCTGGCTGCCCAACCCCGAAGCGGGCGCGCGCCCATTAGCGCCCATGATAGGCGCGGCGCTGTTTCGGACGTTTATTTTGGGAGCAGGATTATCTCTCCTGCGCCAGATTTTTATCGCGCAAGACCAAACATGGCCGGAAATCAGTATTATTGCGCTGGCATTCGGCCTTTTCACCTTAAAAACAAACGGCCATGATCTCTTGCGAAAACTATGGCGCGAAATTGGCTCTATTGCTCTATTGGCCGCACTGATTGCGCTTTTATGGACACTCATTCTTACCGTTTTTTTTAGTGCGCTAACGCTCTTTAAAGCGCTTTACGCTGCGATGCCGTTAATCTTCGCCGCGCAGCATCCCGAAATTCCCGCCATTATCGTATGCGGCCTGCTTTTATTCGCCGTTCTTGCGCTGCTATTCAAGCGCAATCCGGCTGCGCGCGGAGATAGAAAAACCGTGCAAAAGATAATTATGGCGCTCTTACTTGCTCTTGCGCTCTTTATTCTGCCGCTCATGGCAAAAGAAATTGCCGGATCGGAAAAGCTGGAAAAGCTTATGAATGCACGTCCGGCGTTGCAACGGATATAATTTTATCCGCTTAATAGCGATAATATTCAACTGGCCATTGTCCACAGCAATTTCGTTCTGTATGATATTAGCAATGGATTTACAGACGGGTCTCGTGGCATTTATGAATATGCAAGCGGTGCTCCGGCAAAAGCCCGAAAACAATACGAAAGCATAAGATAAACCATGACTGACGACGATGACATTCTCCGCTACGACCGTATGGTAGAAAGCGCGCTGCGCGGCGTGGTAAAAAAATCGATTGAAGAGGTCATTAAACATGGCCTTAATGGCGATCACCATTTTTACATCACCTTCATGACGGATTATCCTGGTGTGAATATCCCCGATTATCTCTATGAGCGCTATCCGGGTGAAATGACGATCGTTCTGCAATATCAATTCACCGACCTTCAAGTCGATAATGAATTCCTACGCGTGACGCTTTCATTCAACTCAGTGCCAGAGCAATTGGTTATACCTTTAAACGGTATTTCGATCTTTGCCGATCCATCCGTGAATTTCGCGCTACAATTCCAGCCGATGGGTGATGAGCTGAGCGAAGCCGACCTTGATATCTTTGCCGAAGACGGCCCGGATGATGATGGTTCTGGCGGCGGCAAGAGCGAAAAAAAGGGCGAAGTCGTCTCGCTCGATAAATTCCGTAAGAAATAGGCCGCCCGTAGCGTGAAAGCGGGGCACATATTCAAGATACCGCCATCTATCCTCATCATTGCCATTATCATCGGCAATGTTATGCCCCTTATCGGCGTGCTTTTATATGGCTGGGAGCTTTTCGATATATTTTATCTCTATTGGACAGAAAATGTCCTGATCGGTGTTATCACCGCAATTCGTATGGCTATGAGCGCCGCTAGCTGGGGGATTGCCACCCTGATCGGCACGCTATTCAGCATTGCTTTTTTCTGCGTGCATTACGGACTTTTCACATTTGGCCACGGCACGATCTTATTTAGCTTATTTTATGATGGCCTCGTAGATGTTAATGAGGACCCTGAATACCTTCTGGGCTTTGCCTTTGAAAACAGGCAAGAAGGCTTCTTTATCGGACTGGTTGGCCTTACTATTGCGGTTGCTATTGATGGCGTACGCAAAATTATTGAAGATAGAAGAGAAGCCCGCCTGCCCCAAGCCATCATGTTCAGCCCCTATGGCCGGATTATCCTATTGCATGCAACGATCTTGCTGGGCGGATTAATGGCCGCAAGCCTTGGCGCGCCTATATGGGCACTGATTTTTCTGATTGCCTTGAAAATATCTTATGACGGAATAACTATCCTTAATAAAAACAAGAACAAAATCACCGCAACAAACCCCGAAGAAGCGATGCTAGAGAGCTAATCATGTACTGGAACCCAGAAATATCCCCTGATACCGAACCATCAAAGGTTCTGCTTAAGCGCGGGGAATGGGTTGATGAAAGCCGCCATAATGATGATGGCAGCGTCCGCACGATCGCCTTTAAAATCTATCACCCCGCCGACCACGCCTATAAATCTCTGCCCATTCTCATTTGGTCGCACGGCTTTGGCGGCAACCGTGATGGCGCAGGGTTTATCTCGCGCTATCTGGCGGCGCATGGCTATGCTGTTTTGCACATCACACACACCGGAACAGACAGCTCGCTCTGGGAAGGCAAAGACGGCCACCCTTGGGATATTTTACGCCAAACAAAAATCAGCCGTGCCACTACGCTGAACCGCTTTAAAGACATTCCCTTTGCGCTGGATAGCCTTGCGCTGTGGGCAAAGGATAATCCAGAGCCTGGCGCCCTGATGGACTTCTCAAATATCGGCATGAGCGGCCATTCATTCGGCGCGCTCTCAACGCAAGTCGCTGCGGGGCAATATTTCGCCGATGAAAATCATGAGCTGGCGCGCCTGCGCGAGCCGCGCATAAAGGCGGGCATACTCTATAGCCCCGTTCCGGTTGCCGATCACCTGTTGGAGAAAATCTCCGACCTAAAGGATACGAATATCTACGAGCCAATCGAGATTCCCCTTTTGCACATGACAGGCACCAAAGATGACGCGCCGATAGGCGATGCCCCTTATACCCACCGCCTCGTCGTTTACGAGAAAACCGGCCACCCCGAGAAATACCTCCTTATTAAGGAGGGCGCGGACCATATGGTCTATAACGGCACGCGCGGCAAGCTCGACGCCAATCAAAACCGAGCCAAGCACGAAGAAATAATCAAAATCATGGCGCTGGCCTATTGGGAAGCCAAGCTGCGCGGGGATGAGGCGGCGCTTAAATGGCTGCTCGGCCGCGGGGTGCAAGACTACCTTAATGATGATGCCAGCTTCAAATATGAAGGCGCGCCTAAATAATTGACATAACGCTCGTTTATGGCTTATAAATACCGGGATGGCATTCAAAAGCGAATATTTTGACTATAACACCCATGTGCTGCGCTCTTTGTACCAGCGGCATCACCATGGCGGCATTAAAGTCGGCAAGTTTTCTGATTTTTGCGCTGAATTTACTGATGCCATTGAAGAGGATTTAGTTTTTCTTTTCAAAATCCTGCCCAAAGCCCCCGCTTTAGAAAAAGCATTTTATAAGACGCTCGGCCGTAAAGAGCAAAAAATTATAGCGGGCCTCGCTAACCTTTGCGGTGTAGATGGCAAAACAATTCCTATTACGCATTTCCCCTTAGCGATACCCGATATCAAGGTCGAGGAAGACGATGAATACACCGGCATAGTGTCCACATTCAATAAGGACAATGAGCCCTATTACATACACTCTAAAAATGCACTTCAGCATTTCTGGGATAATTTCACTGTAGTGGACATGAAGGCGCTGAGCGAGGACGATCAGAGCTATCTTTTAGATTTGCTAGATACCTATGAAATTTCTACGCTGGATAACGAGCGTCAGCATTTACGCCTTGTTTATGGCCTGCATATTCCGCAAAATTTAAAAGATTTTCACGAAACGTGCATTCGTGAATTGGCGGCAGAAATCATAGCCATTCCAGAGCTCGGGGAAGTGCTCATATCGTTTCTTGATAAGGACCAATCGGAAGAGCTTGGTTTGGAATACATCAAAAGCAATGATGATAAACGCAAGGTCTTCAATTTTTTTGTAGAGACATTGGCCCGTATTTGGGGGCTGCCCAAACCTATTGAAGAAGATTATTACGAGCCGGGTAAAAAAGATAAATCCGGTAAAAAATTCACCTCTGCCATGCATGCTTTTTATAGAGTTCTGGAAGATAAAGAAGATAACAAACCTGCTGGCTTGATATATGGCTCTAATACATTTGGCGGCTATCTTGGTGGATCGCGCCGCTTTATTCTTGAAGCTGCCGCGCATGAATTTGGACATCTCGCGAGCCATTTTCTATCCTATGTCGGGGAATATCCGAACTGGCACAAAGAGAGATATGACGCGCTCAATACACCCTCAGTGCTTTTTAGTCTCGATAATGTAAGCGAGCGGCTCCGCACGAATATTTCATTTGAAAAATTCGGCAAATATTACGGCGCGACTTCAACAGATTTTTCCGATATTCCAGCACAAGGTCTTAAAGGGCACATATACGCCCATCAATTAGAGGAACGCCACGCCGTATGGTTTGAAGATAGAGTTGGCGTTGCCCTGAACTTCGCGCTCTCCGCCCGCAGTAATATTAATGATTTTGAGGCCAACAAAAAGATCGCTTCCCAAGAATTTGCCGAGGTTATCTGCTTGGCTGAACTTTATAATACGCCCCTCTACGAAGATGCTATGGCGAGAATTGAAAGCTGCACTGATTTCGAGTCCCTGCAAACGCAATGCTCCCGCTTAATTCGCGGCCTTGAATTTAGAATGGCCGTCCATGAAAACAAAGACAGCGGTCTTTATAACGATGCGGTAAAAGCCTTCGACAATTTAAAAGAATGCCTGTCCTTTCTCTATGATGTGCGCGATATACTTATTGATAGAGCAATCATCCCCGAAAGCCCCTTACGCCCACTTTTGCTACAAAACCCTTTAAACATCGGCGAAAATGATTTAATTGAAATGCATGCCCCATAATGCAATCGAAATTGAACATCTAAGCAAAACCTATAAGCCCTCCGGAAAATCTCCGGCTAAGCTTGCGCTGGATGATGTATCGCTCAATATTCCGCGCGGCTCGATCTTCGGGCTTTTGGGCCCTAATGGCGCAGGTAAATCCACGCTTATCAATATTATGGCCGGACTTGTGATGAAATCATCGGGGCGGATGCAAATCTGGGATTCCGATATCGACAAGGACGCCCGCAACGCTAAAGCCTCAATCGGTATCGTGCCACAAGAAATTACCTTTGATCCGTTCTTTACGCCCTTTCAAATGCTGGAGCTTATGGGCGGCCTTTACGGCGTCCCGAAAGCCGAGCGCCGCTCGATGGAATTGCTCGAACTAATGGGACTGGCTGATAAGGCGCAGGCTTATACCCGCTCCCTTTCCGGCGGTATGAAGCGCCGTTTAATGGTTGCTAAGGCCATGGTGCATAACCCACCAATCCTCATTCTCGACGAGCCGACGGCGGGCGTAGATATTGAGCTGCGTAAGGCGCTATGGGAGAACGTCAAAGCCATGAATAAGCGCGGCGTGACTGTCCTGCTCACAACGCATTACCTCGAAGAAGCCGAGCAGCTCTGCGATAAAATCGCCATTATCGACCACGGCAAGGTGATCGCGAATGAGGAGAAGGAAACACTGCTGGGGCGCATCAATAACAAGGAAATCCGCTTCCGCCTTGACCGCGCTTTCGATCAGCCGCCGCAAAACCTCATCACTCTTGGCGCAGAGAAAACAGGCCAGCGCAGCCTAATCTTCCGCTACAGCCCCGCAGAGCGTGAAATCGGTGAAATTATAGCGGCCATTCAAAGCGCAGGCTTTGGCATCGCCGACATCTCTACGCGCGAAAGCGACCTCGAGGATGTCTTCTTACAACTCACGCGGCACAACAATTAAAATATTGGCAAAACAAGGGCTTTATGCTTAAGTGAGCCCGCAGCAACGCTGCACTTAGGTTTGCTTTAAGAAGATCAATAAGCGCCCGTAGCTCAGGGGATAGAGCACTGGTTTCCGGAGCCAGGGGTCGGAGGTTCGAATCCTCCCGGGCGCGCCATTTTTACAAATTTCGCTACACATCTATTTAAAAGCATAGCAATCCCCCGCTCTTTTCAATAATAATTCCACATAATAAATATATATATTTCAAGCAATTAGCGCGCGCCGCCGCTGTTTTGAATAAAAAATTCGGCCCAATACTGGCATTAACCCTATAACTGCACTAAGTTACACTCAAATCAATAATAACAAAGACAGGGACATTGCAATGTCATTAGATCAGCAGCAGCAGCCACAGGATAATGCGCAAGCGGCCATAGAGCCAGAAGCAGCATCAACAACAAGCAGACTTAAAGCCGTGTGGGACGCGGTCAGACCATCTCGCGCACTTATTATGGGAGCTGGAGCCGTCATATTGACCGGCGCGACCACTATTCATTTTTACAATAATGAAGAACAAGTTCTCTCCACTGTTCTTAAAGACCCTGAAATCATCATTCATCCAATAGATGAAAATACCTCCCTCATCCAACAAGGAGATAGCCTTGCCATACGCTACAAGGGCCTTGTTTGTCCGGTTGCGATAAATTGGCCGGAGAACACCAAGCTTTCCTTGGGCAATACAGGCGATGCGTCTTTTAGTCCGGTGGATGAAAGCACAATTTCCACCATCCTTGGCACTTTGGGCGTAACCAGAAATGTCACAATCGATCGTCAATTAGACCCTAATGCTGAAGGCCTCATGCGTGATTTTTATAATCATGCCGAGCAATGTAATGCAAAGATTGCGACGTTAATTGAACGCGACGGGGCTACTGCGCCCGTAATACCGACTATAGAGCCGTAAGATTCAAAAAAAGAGAGCTTAGATTATGAGATCATCCATTCCCCTTTCGGGCGTTAAATACATTCAAACCGAGCTTCGTAAAATCGGGCTCTATTCGGGTAATATCGACGGCATTCGCACTGTGGCGGGCAAAACATCAAAGACAGACACAGGAATTGATATTGCATTGGGGCGCCGCCAAAGTGAGTTAACGCTCAAGAGCAATGAAGGCAGCTATAAAGACTGGTCTGAAAAACGCAAGGCCGTGGCCTTCTTCCAATTGATCATGAATGATCTGAAATTCGAGGCGGGGCCCGCCGATGGTTTTTGGGGGCCGCAAACTGATGTCGCCTTTGATTTATTTTCGAACAAACTCGATAGAAACTGGCGCGATGATCAAGACAACAAGCCTTCTAAACCCGTATCGCGGCTTAATCCCAATGGCTGGCCGAAATCTGATACAGCCTCGGTAAGAGCTTTCTTTGGACAAGCTTGCAAACCGCCATTGGTTAAAGTCGATCTTCCTTTTAAAATGAAATATGCTTGGGATTTAAGCACTGAAACATCCACCATTTCCGTACATGAAAAAGTGGCTGATAGCGTGTCGCGCGTCTTTAATAAAGTGAATGGCCTTTACACGCCGCGTGAAATTGTCACACATGGATTAAATATATTTAGCGGAGCCTATAATTGTAGAAATGCGCGCGGTAGTAACACAACACTTTCCAAACACTCTTGGGGGATCGCCATTGATACAGACAATCAGCGCAACCAGTTAAAATGGGGACGTGACCGCGCCTATCTTGCCAAACCAGAGCTTATTCCTTACTGGGAAGCTTGGGAAGAAGAGGGCTGGACATCACTGGGCCGCACCAAGAATTATGACTGGATGCACGTTCAGGCCACCCACGACTAATCGGTTTTTTCGAAAATCTGCGCCAGATCATCTGCGCCGAGGGCGCGCCACTCACCTTCGGGTATATCACCCAAAGCAAGGCCGCCTGTCTGGAAACGGTGGAGCATAACGACATCATTCTCGAGTGTTGAAAACATACGGCGGATTTGTTGGAACCGGCCTTCATTAAGAATCATGACGCCGCTTTTATCTCCATCTGCTGTCCAGTGCGCAGGCTTCAAAGGGCGATCATCTTCAACCATACAAAAGTCACCGCTGGCGAATAATTCCGCTTCGTCCCCACGCAGATCTTTACTCAGAGTAACCGCATAATGTTTAGAGGCGGTGCTTTTATTATGCGTTATCCGGTGCAGTAAATCACCATCATCTGTGAAAATAAGCTGCCCGCTGCTATATTTATCTAGGCGGCCGATACTGGAAAAGCTCGGCTTGCGGTTAAGCCAGCGCGCAGGCATAAGATCATACACAATTTTACCGGGGTCTTTATGCGAACATGTATACCCCGCTGGCTTATGCAGCATCACAGTATGGGGCGCCAGTGGGTCAAGCCTCTCGCCATCAAATAAAATACGCCCTTGCTGCGCGAGGCTAATATCGACGTTAAAAGACGGGTCTGTGACAGGCGCGCCGTCAATTTCAAGCCATTCATTTTTAATAGCCATCGTCATTTCCTTGCGCCCCCCATAGCCGAGGTTAGAAAGCAGACGATCAAGACGTATTGTAGAAGCCATCAAATATTCCCATAGTTTTTGCTACATGAGAAATAAAGCAATTCACAAATAAGGGCAACCGCATTCAAAGATCTGCGGTTGCCCTCATATTCTTGGCAGTAAATTTAATTCTTAGCGCCCTATAGCTTAAGCGATGTTAAAGGCCCGGACTTGCGACTTGGGCTTCATTGACCACGTCTTTGTGGAAGTCTAGCAGCAGGACTGCACCTTGCTGAGCCTTACGTTCCAGCTTGTACTTGCCAGCTTTAACGTCGTAATCAATCTCGATATGTACATTACTCACGCCCTCTTCAAGAATAAGATCAGTTACCTTGTGACGGAATTCTTTCATAATGAGACGTTTCATTGGGCGCGCGCCCATAGCCTGGTCGTAGCCATCTTCGACAAATTTATCCAAAGCGGTCTCAGAGACGCCGAACGTCAAATTATACATCTTTGCTGCGGGCAAATCGTGCATTTCATTGACGAATTTTTTCGCTACTTTCATGATCGTAGCTTCGCTTAAAGGATTCAGTCTGAAAATACCATCAAGTCTATTTCTAAACTCAGGGGAGAATGTCGCATTGACAGCCTGATTTTGAATGCTCTCAGTTGCTGCGTCATTATATTCATCAACTCTTTCTCTACCAAAACCCATCGGGTTTTTCTGCTTCTGTTCCTGTTTATGCATGGCCGCGGCATGTTCACCAAGATTGGATGTCATGACTAATAAAACCTTGCGGAAATCGGCTTTCTTGCCTTTACCATCAGTCAAAGTGGCGTGATCCATAACTTGTAAAAGCACATCAAAAACTTTCGGGTGCGCTTTATCAACCTCATCCATCAAAACAAGTACAGGGCGGCCCTCTTCATTGGCCTTTTGAACAGGCCCCGTTAATTGACCGGCCGTATCATGCCCAACATAGCCAGGAGGCGCACTTATTAACTTACTAACAGTGTGCTTATCCATGAATTCGGACATATCAATCCGTACAAAATCCATGCCGAGCCGTGAAGAAATTTGTTTGGCGATTTCAGTTTTACCAACACCTGTTGGGCCATTCAAAAGATAGTTACCCAGTGTGGAATCTGCCTCCTTCATACCGGCTTCCGCTTGTTTAATAGCGCGGCAAATTTCGTCAATTGGTTCATCCTGATCAAAGACAACACTTTTGATATCTTCACTCAGGTTCATAATTTTTTCGCGGCGCGTCGTGGAGTTGTCGTTTGCAGCATCTTTAAATTGTTTTGACGTTTTAGGAACGATTTTCAAATGCGGTGTCCATTCAGCGCCCTTCTCCAAAGTAAGCTTGCTTAAATAACCATCTTCGAAGTCCATAATGCGATCTAGAATATAGCTTGTGTCATCATCGCCCATATTTTTTAAAATAAACATAAGCTCTGCATAACCAACCCAAGGGCG
>JBBKXC010000142.1:0-5295 GCA_037969275.1 Bdellovibrionales bacterium
ACAAGAGGCCGCTTGGAGCTGAGTACCAATGCTGGCGTAGCTATCACCACCTTTACGCTGGATGATCTGAATAATGGCCGCGTTCAATATGTTCATAACGGCAGCGAGACAACCACCGATAGTTTCGTGTTTCAGGTAACGGACGGCACTGACACACTTTCTAATAGAACTTTTAACATCACGGTAACCCCCGTAAACGATCCGCTCACTTTGGACAGCAATGAAGGCGCGGATGTATTTGAGGGCTTCACTACTGAAATTGGCGGGATGGAAATTCCTGCCAAATTCGGAACCGAAGTCGTGCGTCAAGGCACATTAGGCCAGTTCGGTAATTTTCAGTCTTCTGTGGACAATAACAGCAGCCAGTTCCGCATAATCATCACAACACCTGCTGTGCAACCAACGGCCACACCGGGGCAAGTTATATTCGAAAGCGGTGGCTCTGGTAAAGGCGTTGGACTTTACATTAATTCCAACAATGAGCTTACCTTTTATGCAGGCTCATCCGCCAATACTCCGCGTGTTGTTTCACCAATCGCTCTGGCTACATCTACGCAATATGCGATTGTAATCGAGATTGACATCGTAAATGATGAAATCAGAATGCATTACGCGAGCGACAGTGACTTTGGCTGGTACGAATATGGCCGTTCAGCCGAAAGTACTTTAACAGGTTTCACAGAAACCGATATGGATGGTGGTAACGGGGCTGGGCTAGGAGAAGTCGGCTCTGGATCATATGGCGGATATAATGGCTCTGTAACAGGAAGCACGCAATTCCAAGGCACGATCCATGGTGATCTGGTTATTACAAGACCACCAGCAGGTGGAACAGTAATTGAAAATACTAATCTCGTTTATATCGATAACGACACAACGAGCGCAAATATCGTCTATACTGTAACGACCGATGTGAGCTTCGGCACATTATATAAAAACGGCGTTGCCATTGGTCTTGGCGATACATTCACACAAGCCGACCTCGATGCTGGCCTTATAGATTACACCCATGGCGGCGGCGCGACAGGCGATGATAGCTTTGCATTTAGCGTAACCGACGGGGACACGAGCTATAATTCTTCTTATGCGATCAACGTGATTTCCGGCAACACGGCCCCGACAATTACTGTCGATCCATTAACGGTATCAGAAGACGCCACGAATGGAACCAATGTTGGTTATGTTGTCGCGGCCGATCCCGATACTGTTGGCGGACAAGTTTTAACATGGTCAATACAGGGCGGGACGGGCGCTGGAATATTCCAAATTGATGCGACAAACGGCCTTGTGACCGTCCTTAATAATGCCACGCTTGATTACGAAACCACCACGTCATATACGCTAATTGTGCGCGTGACCGATGATGCAGGCGCGCCACTATTTGACCAAGAAACAATCACGATTAATGTACAAGATGTGAATGAAAACCAAGCGCCGACAATTACGGCAGGCGGACCGTTCACCATAGGTGAAAACGCCGCTAATAACGATGATGTCGGCACCGTCAGCGCTAACGATCTTGAAGGCGATAACATTGCTTTTTCAATTGTAAGCGGTAACACCAATAACACTTTTAAAATAAATGCCACGACAGGCTTAATAGAAGTGCGCGATTACACCCAGCTCGACTATGAGAATATCAGTTCATACACATTGCGCATTCGCGCTACTGATGACAATTCCCTTAGCTTGTCTTCAGAGCGAAATTTTGTCGTCAATGTCGGAGATATAAACGAAGGACCTACGCTCCAAATTGATGAGGTCATCAATACAATAAATAAAAATGTGCAATTTAATTCCGATAATGGAAACTTCTATCGTTATTACGGTAGTAACGTTAATTTCACCACCGCGAATAACAATGCCAACAACGCATTGCTGAACGGTACGAACGGCCACTTGCTGACAATTACTTCTACTGCTGAAAACACATTCGTCAGAGGCATCATGGGGAATCACATCTGGCTGGCCGCAAGTGATGCGGATACCGAGGGTGAATGGAAATGGACCGCTGGTCCAGAAGCCGGATCGGTTTTTAGCCTTGGCGGGACTGCCACATCGGGATCTTACGAGAACTGGACAGGTAGCGAACCCAACAGCGGAACCGGCTATAATTACGCTTATATGCATACAAACGGTAATTGGTATGACATGAACAACGGCAACCGCTATTATGTTGTCGAGTGGGAAAGCATGGATGTCATCAACAACCGTGACTACTTCCTCAATTATTCCGCCGCCAATGGCAGCGATATCGCCAATGGTACATCTATCGGAATGGTACAAGGCGGCGATGATGATGGAGATACGCTCTCCTACTCCATCACAGCCGGTAATGGTGATGGAATTTTTGAAATAGACTCTGCAACCGGCGAAGTGCGCATTCTCGATAATACGAATATCAATACTTCAATTAACAGTGACTTTACGCTCACTATTCGCGTTGATGATGGCTCTGGTCTTTTTGATACAAAAGATATTGCTATCAATTTCAACCAGCTTTTTGCCATTGATCAAAATAATGCCCTAAGCGCTCTGGAAAGCAGAACAACAACCATTACAACGGCGGAGCTCAATATTCTCGATGGCGATACTGCTGATACGGGCCTTGTGGTTACGATCACAACGCAGCCTTCACATGGTCATATTGCGCTGGCAGCATCACCGGGCGCGGCTATCAATAGTTTCACGCAGGATGATCTTGCCAATAACCGCGTTGTGTTTGTAAGTAATGGCGATGAAAATACCAGCGATGGCTTTACATTCTCTGTAACGGACGGCGCTACAACCGTGAGCGGCCAGACATTCGACATTACCATCACCAACACCAATGACACCCCGACAATAAGCGTTAACACCGGAACAACAGTTCTTGAGGGCGGCAGCAAAACACTTACAAATGCAATGCTGCGCGCATTTGACGCCGATGATACGGCAACAGGCATTGATTACACTGTGAACACATTGACGCGCGGCGTTATACAAGTGAGCGGCGTCACGCAAAACACATTCACCCAGGATGATTTGAATAGTGGGCGCGTTGCCTTTATTCATGATGGCAGCGAAAGCAATGGCGCATTTACATTTACGGTTTCCGATGGCGGGGAGGATAGCGCAGGCACGTCCAACGGCACATTCAACCTCACGCGTACAGCCGTCAACGATGCACCGCTCATAACAACGAACACCGGAACGACAGTTTTAGAGGGCGGCACTAAAGTTATCACGACAACTATGCTGAATGTAACCGATCCCGACGATACGGGCACCGGAATTACATACACGCTATCGAACACTCAAAACGGACAAGTAGAGCTGACAACAGCAGCGGGCATACCGATAATCACCTTTACACAAGCCGATCTCAGTGCAAATAGAGTTGTTTTCCGCCATGATGGAAATGAGTTCAATGGAACATTTGATGTTACAGTTGCCGATGGCGGCGAGAATGGCGCAGGAACAGATACCGCAACATTCATGCTGACAAAAATTGACGTGAACGATGCGCCGACAATCGGAACCAATTTAGGCTCATCTGTAAACCAGAACTCTATCGTGATTTTGAAAAAAGGTGTTTTGGAAGCGGCCGATACGGATGACAGCGGCGCCGGAATTATTTTTACGGCCTCCAATTTAACAAACGGTCAACTAGAGTTAATCTCGAACCCGAATGTCGCCATTACATCATTTACGCAAGCCGACATTAATAATTCCCAGCTTGTTTTCCGCCACAGTGGCCCTCCCGGCTCTGCAAGCTTTGACTTTATTATTGCTGATGGCGGCGAAAACGGCGCAGGCACAGTCTCTGGCACATTTAATTTAACGGTCGACAACACCAATGACGCGCCAACCATTACAACCAATATTGCCCAGACGATTGATGAGGGCACGAGCTTAACGCTCGACAACACAATGCTGGATTCCTTTGACCCTGACGATTTTGGAACAGGTTTGGACTGGACGGCCTCTAATTTGTCCAATGGTATTATTCAGGTGAACGGCGTCACGCAAAACACCTTCACACAAGCCGATCTGGATGCGGGGCTTGTAGTCTTTATTCATGACGGTAGCGAAACAACAAGCGCGAGCTTTGATCTTTCCCTTGCCGATGGCGGCGAAGATAGTGCGGCGGCGGCGACAGCCACATTTAACATGACAATTACGCCTGTTAACGAAGCACCGACAATCACGGGCGATCTCGCAATTACCATGAATGAGGGCGCAAGCGCAGCGATCACAGTGAGCGATCTCGGCTATAGCGATCCCGATGATTTGCCTGCTGATCTACTCTTTACGGCGTCCAATTTATCTAACGGTATCATTCAGGTGAACGGCGTCCCGCAAAATACATTTACCGGAGCTGAATTAACGGCGGGCGTCGTCGTCTTCATCCATGACGACAGTGAAACAACAAGCGCAGGATTTGATCTTTCACTAGCTGATGGCGGCGAAGATAGCGCAGCGGCCGACACCGCTTCTATGGTCATCACTGTAACGCCAGTTAACGAAGCTCCGACCATCACGGGCGATCTCGCAATTACCATGAATGAGGGCGCAAGCGCAGCGATCACGGCGAGTGATCTCGGCTATAGCGATCCTGATGATCTTCCGGCGGGGCTTCTCTTTACCGCGTCCAATTTATCTAACGGTATCATTCAGGTAAACGGCGTGACACAAAACACTTTCACAGGCACGCAGCTCACCGCAGGATTAGTCGTTTTCATCCATGATGGCAGCGAAACAATCACTGCAGGATTTGATATATCTCTGGCCGATGGCGGCGAAGATAGCGCCGCAGCCGACACAGCCTCCATGGTCATTACAGTAACGCCAGTCAATGAAGGGCCGGCATTGACAATCAATGACGGCAGCCCGAATGTAATCAATCTCAATGACTATAGTATTGTGAGTTATTCTAATCAGCCTACTCAAGATATTGGCGGTACAGTTACGGTCACCCCTGATGGCTCTACCGTAAGCTTCTCCGGTAATATGTGGAAAGAAATCTCAACGCCTTACACTCTAACGGCCAATACAGTTTTATCTTTCGAGTTTTTCTCGGACGCCCTGCTGGAGATACAAGGCATAGGGTTTGAAAATAACAACACCGATTTCAATTTTCTAGGCTATGAGCTACTTGGCTCACAGAACTGGAATCTGAATGATAGCTATCGCGGTTATCAGGTTGGCGATGGGTGGGTGCGCTATGACATTACCATTGGTCAAGATTTCGCGCCCGGCGATACATTAAACAAAATGGTTTTTGTTATTGATAATGATGCCAACACAGCCGGC
>JBBKXC010000143.1:0-6854 GCA_037969275.1 Bdellovibrionales bacterium
GATAATGACAATGAAGACATCGACCTTCACATTGCCAATCTGAAATCCGCCATGAAAGAAGAAGGCGCGAAAGAAGCCCTTTTTAAGCCGGACCGTCTTGCCCAGAATAACCGTCAGGGCCGCAAGATGATGGAGGCCTACTTTAAAAAGCGCGGCGTCAAAGTTGTCTTCGACAAATAAAACGGGCGATGATCGAACGCTAAGCGCCGAAGAATATCAGCCCCCGCAAGAGCCGCTTAATATTCTCCATCAAGACGACCACCTGCTTGTGCTCTCCAAACCCTCTGGTCTTCTGAGCGTTCCCGGCAAACATGCCGGGCTCGCCGATTGTATGGAAGCCAGGGCGCGAGCGCGCTTCCCGCAAGCGCTGCTTGTACACCGCCTTGATATGGACACCTCGGGAATTTTCCTGATGGCCTTAAGCCGCGCGGCGCAGACGCATATCGCCAAACAATTCCAAAAACGCAAAGTTGATAAAACCTATATCGCCAAAGTGAGCGGCGTGCCAAATGCGCAAGAGGGATTAATTGATCTTCCTCTTCGCTGCGATTGGCCGAACCGCCCGAAACAAATGGTCTGCCATGAGCTTGGCAAACCCTCCCAAACGCGCTGGCGCTTACTGGAAAGTGACGGACAATTCTCTAGAGTGGAGCTAGAGCCCATCACAGGACGCTCGCATCAACTCCGCGTCCATATGATGGAGCTAGGCCATCCAATTTTAGGGGATTGTTTTTACGCCGATGAAAAAGCCTTCAGCGCCGCGCCGCGCCTCCTGCTCCACGCGCAGGAAATAACGCTTTATACACCCTGCGGCACAGAGGGAGAGCGCATTACCTTTAGAGACAATGCGCCCTTTTAAACTCTATAACCCCGGCTCTTCCAGATAACGTCTCTTGAGATGCTCAACATGATGATCGGCGTTTAGCGTTTCGCCTGTGGCGTCCTTCATCAATTGCGACGCATCAACGATACATCCGCGCGCGTGAATATTGGGGCGCAGCCAATCGAGTAATGGTTTGAAATTACCTTGACCAATTTGCGGACGAATATCAGGATTTGCAGCAGTCGCCGCATTAAATAGCTGCGCCGCGCCCATAGCGCCGAGCGCATAGGAAGGGAAATACCCCATAGAGCCGACATACCAATGCACATCTTGCATAAGACCATCAATGTGATTTTCAGGCTGAACGCCAAAGCGCTTTTGCATACCTTCATTCCACGCATCCGGCAAATCGCTGACCTCTAGCTCACCCTCAACAACGGCGCGCTCTAACTCTGCGCGAAGGCTAATATGCATTGGATAGGTAAGCTCATCGGCGTAAACGCGGATTAAGGATGGCTGTACGTTTAACATGTGCTTATGGAGATTTCCTGTTTGCAGAGAAGGAGCATCGCCAAAAACTTCACGCGCTTTAAGCGCCGCAAGCGTAATAAACTCAGGTGTCATGCAGGCTTGATACTCGATAATCATCGATTGGCTTTCATGGATATCCATACCCTGACAACCGCCTACAGGCTGATACGCCCAATCAGGATCAAGACCTTGATAATACATGCCGTGCCCCGCTTCGTGGACACAGGCCTTAAATGATTTTGTGAAATCACCTCTATCTAGAAATGTTGTTATGCGTTTATCGCCTGTACTGCCGCCGCAACTTGGATGGCCGGTAATTGCGTCCAGACGGCCGCGCTCGTAATCAAAACCAACCGCTCTTACACCCCAATTATTAAAGCGCATTTGTTTACTTTTATGAAATGACCCATCGAGCGGAAGAGCGCCGCCTTGTGATTTCTGGCGTTCCATCGTCGCGCGGATCAAATCCGGCAGCGCTGCATCAAGTTTCGCAAACTGAGCCTCGACGATCTTCGCGCTCACGCCCGGACTAAATCCATCCAGCAGCGCATCATAAATGCTCGGCATGCCCAGAACTTCTTTTTTAACCGCGCCTGTTTCACGGGCGTAATCAAAGGCCTCTTTGAACCAGCCCTCAACATCTTTCCAATTACCTGTGCGATCGGTTTTTTGCTGCGCATGAAGTGGACGGCCTTCTGATCTTATTTTTGATCCGCGCTCAACCAGATCCGAAGGCATAGCCGTGCTCAAAACCCAGCTTTTGCGCATAAGTTCAAGATTACGCTGGTCAATTGGTGCTAATTTACTTATCTCGGATTCCGCTTTTTCAAGCCAGTCACCAAGAACAGGATCAGTCATCGATCTGTGATTAACGGCGGAAATTACACCCACCATTTGGCTGCGCTCAGCCGCGCTACCTTTGGGCATGCTTAACGTACGGTCACTCATAAGAATGCTGGCCGAGCCTTGAAGATGTGCGCTTTCCGCGTGGCGTTTTTTTAAATTTGTGTAAGCTTGCTTAGCGCTTAATCCCATAAGAAAATCTCCTTGCTTAATTTCTATAAACAAGGAGACCTTAATTACCTTATGTCAATAAAGCAAGTTTTAACGCATTAAACCTAGCGGCAAGTTACATTTTTAGTCGGTATAAGCTCTTCACCAATCAGCGTTCCACCAACAGAGCCACCAATAGTGGCCGCGGTTTTTCCGCCGCCCTTACCAACACGGCTCCCGAGAAGACCGCCGCCAACGCCGCCCAAAACCTTACCGACGATGTTATCATCATCACAGGCTACTGTACGCTGCTGGACAGGTTGTTGTTGAACAGGCTGCTGAGCGACAGGTGCGCTTTGCGGCTGAACATAAGTAACACGCTCAACTTGCTGCGACGCGGAATTGTCCTCTACACCATCATTATTCAAATAATAGGCGCTAGCGCCCGCCGTGATCCCTACCAGCAAAATTGCGCCGGCCGTAAGGGCAAATACATCTTTTTTCGTCATAGGCATTGGATCTCTCCTGTAAATTCATTAAATCTTCAACGCTACTAACGCATATTTCTATGAAAAGTTCCAGATCACATTTTAAGCCCACGTGATTTAAGTTGCTTGTAATTCACCCACCAGAGCGCGTGAACAGTACAACCCCCGCCATAATAAGGCCCAGCGCCAGTATGCGCTCCCATCCGATAGGAATGCTGGCGGGGAGCAAGAACCCTGTTTTATCAATTAAAAGCGCGCCCGCCATCTGCCCCGCGACAAATAGAGCGATCATCAGCGCCGCGCCAATCACCGGGACAACCGAAATGCTGGTAAAAACAAAAATAGCGCCCATCAAGCCGCCGCTCCACATCCAGAGCTCGGTGCGGCCAATATCACCGAGGCGTGGAATATTGCCCGTAATCACCAAAAGTACGGCAAGAATTACCGTGCCGACAGCGAAACTGCAAAAGGCCGCGACGAGCGAGCCACCCATAAGCCCGCCCAGCTTGGCGTTTATCGGTGATTGAAAGGCGATCATTGACCCGGCAAAAAACGCAGCTAAAGCGGTAAGCAAAAATTTCAGTGTCATAGGCTGCGCCCCTCTTTCAAAAATGAACGCGCATCATAGCGCAACGAATATGCCGCGCAAGAGCGGCTGTAACATATTGATATACTGCTCAAATCCAGCCTCGTCTTTTCGTTCCGGCTTTCCGGAGGGGGTGGAGGGAGTCCATGACATCTCCCATTTGCTCACCCCATGATTTATGAATATATTCCCACAAAATTCCTCTAAATACAACTATTTCTGGCATGGAGATTGCATCAATTATTAAAATATTATGTAAATCAATAGGGAGATATACAATGTTAACAACAGCACTACAAAACACAGTTCAAAGAAAGATACTTTTGGTCATGGAAAGCTGGAACGAGGATAACCTCATCCGCTATCAGATAAAGGCCCTCATGCCCAACGCACAGATCACCGCCGTGCAATCCACATATGAAGCTTACAAAGCCTATAAAGAGCATGATTTCGATCTTATTGTCATGGATGTCAATTTGAACGACACATTCGGCTCATCCCCCGTCGGCAGAGTTAAGCTTTTCAATGAAACAGCCCCCATTGTGGTTATTTCGGAATTCACAACGCCAAACGGCATCGGCGATGCCTTAAGCCAAGGCGCATCATGCATCATGCCAAGGGCAGAGCTTACGGGCCCGAAATTCGTGCGTATGCTTGATCGTTATATCGGTTAAGCCTACTCACAAGGCTCATTCACAACGGGGCGCGCGCGGTAGACCAGATCATCTATTTCCGCGCGGCGCTGCAAGGAAGTTTGCGCGCTCATCGCCTCCAAAACAGGGCGCGCAGCAAAAACATTACAGCTTTCTTCAAAGCCGTTATTCGTTTCGGTTTTATAATAAGCAAGGCGCTCGGCCAAAAGCGTATCAATTTGCTCTTGCGTTGTCGGCATAAAACTATTCTTCATCAAAAAGGCCGACATTTTCTCACTCGCATAATCCATATCGGGCAGTAAAGCCCCGAATTCGCGCATATAACACACTTTCAAATTGCTCAGCAGCTCGACATGACGCTGCCACGCGCAGCCAAAAGCGCCAAAACCGCTCCTATCCTCACATTTCACCTCATTATCAATCAGCCCGCAGACCACATCGCCCTGAAGCTTAACCATCTCGATGCCCTCAACCGTCTTAAGCTGCGCATCGGGGCGCGCCTTAATCACCGCCCAAAG
This sequence comes from Bdellovibrionales bacterium, assembly GCA_037969275.1. Classification (GTDB taxonomy): domain Bacteria; phylum Pseudomonadota; class Alphaproteobacteria; order Micavibrionales; family Micavibrionaceae; genus UBA2638. Next base: position 4,593 of record JBBKXC010000143.1, read on the forward strand.
CGCAGCATGCGGGTCAGCCTCCTCCTCCTGCGCCAGCGCAGGGAGCGCGAAGATAAAACAAAGAAAGAAAATAAGAGGACGTTTAAAATTCATGGGCAGACCTGCTTTGATTATTACCCTTAAAAAAATACAGGTATTTGCGGGTTTATTCAAAGATTTTCAAAAACCGCGTTTCAATCATGGTCCCGTCAATCAAAGCTCAACTCAGCTATATCGTCTTTTGTTTCAATAAGGTTTTATAATAAAAACTCAGCATATCGGATTTCGGTATAAGGTTTTTCTTGAAACTTTCGGTGAGGTCTTTGACGCTTTGCCGCGAGAATACCTTACCCGCGCCCAGATGAAAGCTGTCCATGTTCCATTGATCAAATCCTCTTTTTTCTACTTTTGTATCAATAAGATATTCAATATTTTTGTGACGCTCATCTTTTTCAATATTAACCATCAACAGTCGCAGAGCAGCGTCTTCGCCTTCGATAATTTGTAGAAACTGGCCGCCCAAATAAAATAAAACGCCTGTAATTACTCGTTTTTGATTTTCAACTTTTGCCACTTTGACAATATCATTAAGAACCGCGTCTATCTCACTTTTGCCACCAGTAAAATCACTGATATAAGCAATCATATGCATAAAAAAACCTCACTCCCACGCCATTTTATCGCATAGAGGCTATTAAGTGGTTAATTTAACGCGGTTATTTTGTTGGGACGGGGATGCGCCTGCAAATTACGTCATGACGAGTAGTTGTTTCTACAGCCTCAATTATAAAAAATTTCTTTGAAATAATCGATCAGACTTTTTTCACTCGCTCACTCCCACTCAATCGTCCCCGGTGGCTTGCTGGTGATGTCATAGACCACGCGGTTAATTCCCTTCACCTCATTGATAATCCGCGTGCTCACGCGGCTGAGGAATTCGTGGTCGAAATGGTAGTAATCCGCCGTCATGCCGTCGGTTGATGTCACGGCGCGAAGGGCGCAGACGAAATCATAGGTTCTGGCATCGCCCATCACGCCCACGGTTTGCACGGGCAGGAGGACGGCGAAGGCTTGCCAGATCGCGTCGTATAGTCCGGCGTTTCTGATTTCCTCCAAATACACCACATCGGCCTTACGCAGAATTTCGAGTTTCTCACGCGTGATTTCCCCCGGAAGGCGAATGGCGAGGCCCGGCCCCGGGAAGGGGTGACGGCGGATGAAATCTTCTTGCATACCAAGCGCGCGGCCAAGGTCGCGCACTTCGTCTTTGAATAGCTCGCGCAGGGGCTCGACCAATTTCAGCTCCATATGCTCCGGCAAGCCGCCGACATTATGGTGAGATTTGATGGTGACACTCGGCCCGCCAGTGAAAGAAACGCTCTCGATCACATCGGGGTAGAGCGTGCCTTGCGCCAGAAAATCGGCGCCGCCAACGCGTTTTTTACAATTATCGAACACATCAATGAACAGCTTGCCGATGGTTTTGCGTTTAACCTCGGGGTCTTTGACGCCTTCAAGCGCATCTAAAAACAGATCGCCCACATCTTCATGGATGAGGGGAATATTATAGTGATCGCGGAACATTTTAACGACTTGCTCGCTCTCGCCCGTGCGCATTAAGCCTGTATCAACGTAAATACAGGTGAGTTGATCGCCAATGGCTTCGTGCAGAAGCACAGCAGTCACGGAGCTATCCACACCGCCAGATAGGCCGCAAATGACCTTGCCCGTACCGACTTGGGCGCGAATTTTAGCAATGGCTTCGTCCTTAAAGGCCGCCATTGTCCAATCGCCGGAGCAGCCGCAGACATTATGCGTAAAATTGCGGAAAAGCGCCGCGCCATGGGGCGTATGCACCACTTCAGGGTGGAATTGCACCGCGTAAAATTTGCGTTTTTCATCGGCGATAAATGCATAAGGAGAACCGGGGGAAGTTCCGACAACGCTAAAGCCTTCGGGGAGCTTGGTAACGCGGTCGCCGTGGCTCATCCAGACTTGCTCATGCGCGCCATTATCCCAAACGCCGTCCAGAAGCGCGTTATGACCAGATACATCGACATAGGCGCGGCCAAATTCGCCGCCGCCGTGATGTTCGCCAGCTTCGACATAGCCGCCAAGCTGTTCCACCATGGTTTGCTGACCGTAACAAATACCCAGAATCGGCAAGCCCATCTCGAAAATGCCTTGCGGCGCGCGTGGAGAACCCTCATCACGAACGCTGCACGGCCCGCCGGAAAGGATGATGCCTTTTGGATTATAAGCCTTAATACGCTCAATCGCCGC
>JBBKXC010000144.1:0-2628 GCA_037969275.1 Bdellovibrionales bacterium
TGTTCCGATCAGCATTTTGGTGTAAGCGTGTTTCGGCGCTTTGAAGATAGCCTTTGTCTCGCCGCGCTCCACAATTTCGCCCTGTTTCATGACGCAAACCTTGTCGGACATTTTCTCGACGATTGAAAGGTCATGCGTGATAATTAGGAGCGCCATATTGAGGCGTGTCTTAAGATCGTTCAAAAGCTCGAGAATTTGGGCTTGAATGGTGACATCAAGCGCCGTAGTCGGTTCATCTGCAATCAAAAGCTCAGGGTCATTGGCAAGCGCCATAGCGATCATGACGCGCTGGCGCTGCCCGCCGGAAAGCTGGTGCGGATAAGCGTTCAAGCGGTCTTTCATATTGGTAAGGCCAACAAGATCCATAAGCTCGAAAATCCGCGCGCGCGCTTTATCACGTCCATAGCCTTTATGGATTTTCAACACTTCGCCAATCTGTTTTTCGATGGTGTGAAGCGGATTAAGCGCCGTCAGTGGCTCTTGAAAGATGATGCCGATTTGTGAGCCGCGAATTTTACGCATGACATTATCAGGCTTGCCGACCATTTCTTCGCCATTAAAAAGGATAGAGCTTTCGTGAGAATGGCTGGCAACGGGATAGGGCAATAGCTGCATAATAGAAAGAGCGCTCACTGATTTACCGGAGCCGGACTCACCCACAATCGCGAGTGTCTCGCCCTTATTCAAATCAAAGCTGATATTTTTAACCGCTTCAAACTCACCTTTGGGCGTTTGGAAGCGAACGGAAAGGTTTTTGACGGATAGAAAGGGCGATTCTTTGCTCATAATCTTATTAAAGAGAAAGGCCGCGGCCTTGTCCAATCGTTTTATTTGTTTAAACCCGTAAGACCCCGAATATTTCATCCGTAATTTTATCATGCACGCTTTGCATATCTTGAAGTGCTAACTCGTGCAGTTTACAGCCCTTATCTTCCGCCATTTTGACGATGCGGCCTGTTACGTGATGCGCTTCACGGAACGGCAGGTTTAAGTGCATGACCAGCCAATCGGCAAGCGCTGTGGCCGTTGTATAGCCATCTTCGGCGGCGGCGTGCATTTTATCGGTGTTGAATGTCGCGGTGGCAAGCATGCCGTTCATCGCCTCAAGGCAAAGCACAAGCGTATCAAAGCTATCGAACACGCTTTCCTTGTCTTCTTGCATATCTTTGTTATACGCAAGCGGCAGCGCCTTCATAACCGTGAGCATTTGCACGAGATTGCCGTTTAAGCGCCCTGTCTTGCCGCGAATAAGCTCGGCGGCGTCAGGGTTTTTCTTTTGCGGCATGATGGAGGAGCCGGTGCTCCATTGATCGGAAAGCTTGATGAAGCCGAATTGCGGCGTTGCCCAGATGATAATTTCCTCAGCGAGGCGCGAAATGTGGAGGCCGCCTTGCGCGCAGCAAAACAAAAACTCATTGGCAAAATCACGCGCCGATACGGCGTCCAATGTATTGGGCATAGGACGGTCAAAGCCAAGCTCCTCTGCCGTAAATTCGCGGTCAATTGGATAAGGTGTACCGGCAAGAGCGGCGGCGCCGAGAGGGCATTCATTCACGCGAATGGCGCAATCTTCAAAGCGGGATTTATCACGGGACAGCATTTGGAAATAGGCATCAAGGTGACGGCCCAAGGTGATGGGCTGCGCGGCCTGTAGATGCGTAAAGCCCGGCATCACGGATTTATCATGCTGCTTAGTCAGCTTGTGTAGCGTGCTTTGCAGCGCTTCTATTTTAAGCACGAGAATATTAATCGCATCGCGGCACCAAAGGCGGAAATCGGTCGCCACTTGGTCATTGCGGGAGCGCGCAGTGTGCAGGCGTCCAGCAGGCTCTCCGATGATGTCCTTCAGGCGGGATTCGATGTTCATATGAATGTCTTCAAGCTCGACCTTGAATTCAAAAGCGCCGCTGAGGATTTCATCTTCAATCTGGGAAAGGCCGCCTAGAATGGCTGTGCCATCTTCTTGGGTAAGAATGTCCTGCTTCATAAGCATCTTGCAATGCGCTTTGGAGCCTTCGATATCTTGTTTCCACATACGCTGGTCAACGCCGATAGAGGCATTGATCTGCTGCATGATTTCATCCGGGCTGGTCTCGAAACGCCCGCCCCACATTGTATTCGATTTTTTTTCTATAGTGCTCATAGCGCTGTTTTATCCCGCATGGCCTTAAAATTCCAGTGAAAAAATTATTCCATAGCCTCTGGATTAATCCCGTAATGAATGGCCATGACAAGGCCGACCGATACGGCAAGGCCGATCATCATTTTTAGGAAATCTTTCCCGATAAGCGGGAATACGTAGCGGAAACGGTATTGCGCGCGGTAGGTCGTAGCAATAGCAAGCTCGCGGCCAGTGAGAAGTCCGACAAAGACCCATGTGGTGGACATGGGCAGCGAGTTCATTTCCTTGAAATATATCAGGATGAAGGCGTAAACAAAATCAATGATGGTCGCAGAGCGCATAAAGCGCGTGCCCGATTTTTCCAGTACGATCTTTTGAATTTTGCCGCCATGGTTATAAAAGATATATCCAAGCCAGCCACAAAGAATGACCAGAACGCCGATCAGCAGTTCAAGTGGTAACTGCCTCGGTAGATAAACCGCTATATTGGCCATGTCATGCGAGAG
>JBBKXC010000145.1:0-3995 GCA_037969275.1 Bdellovibrionales bacterium
ACGTTCCATAGCGAACAGGCCATTGCTTACGGCACCAAAATGGTGGGCGGCGTTACGCCGGGCAAAGGCGATACAAAGCATCTTGATTTACCTGTATTCAACACAGTTGCCGAAGCGGTGAGCGAAACAGGCGCAAATGCCTCTGTAATTTACGTGCCGCCTCCATTTGCTGCTGATGCAATTCTAGAAGCCATTGATGCTGGCGTTGATCTAGCGATTTGTATTACCGAAGGTATTCCTGTGCTGGATATGGTGCGTGTTAAGCGTGCACTTGACGGCTCGAAAACACGCCTCATTGGCCCTAATTGCCCGGGTGTTATTACGCCGGGTGAATGTAAGATCGGTATTATGCCGGGGCACATCCATATGCGCGGTAAGGTCGGGATTGTTTCTCGCTCTGGTACGCTGACATATGAAGCTGTTGCACAAACGGGCGCGGTTGGTCTTGGTCAATCGACTTGTATTGGTATTGGCGGTGATCCCGTGAATGGTACGAACTTTATTGATTGTATTAAATTGTTCATGGATGACGATGAAACAGAAGCAATTTTGATGATCGGTGAGATTGGCGGCTCTGCCGAGATCGAAGCTTGTGAGTATTACAAATCTCTGACAAAGAAAAAGCCGATTGCTGGATTTATTGCCGGAGCAACGGCGCCTCCGGGCAAACGTATGGGCCATGCTGGCGCTCTAATTAGCGGCGAGGACGATACTGCGCCTGCTAAAATGAAAGCAATGCGCGCGGCTGGCTTTATTGTCTCCGAAAGCCCTGCGGGTCTCGGTACAGCTGTTGTTGAGGCTATGGCCGCTTAATAGCGCATTATAATTAATATGTTTATGCCCGCTCAATGCGGGCATTTTCTTTTTGTGCACCGAAATCGGGACGCTTCTTGGTTATAGTGCTGACGATATTGATATGTTTTTCAGTCGGAATTCCAGCAAAATGCAGCAGGCGCTTATAATTTTAAATCGCGCAATCGCCAAGGTGCCTCTCCCAGAGGAAGAGGCACCTGAATACGATTTTTCACCGTTTAATTTTGACTAAATTTTCAAGGCTTCGCCAACAAGGTCGGCTTGTTGTTTTTGGTGGCGTGTCATTAATCCTGTCGCCGGAGCCGCTCCCGCGGCGCGGCCAACATAGCGCGCGCGCGTGCCGGGCTTATGCTTCATCTTAACTAAAACTTCTTCGATGAACGGATCGACAAATTGCCAGTAACCCTGATTTTTAGGCTCTTCCTGACACCAGATAATTTCAGCGTTTTTATAAGCGGAAAGCTCGGTGACTAAGGCTTCATCGGGGAATGGGTAGAGCTGCTCAAGGCGCAGGATCATTACATTATCGAGCTTCTGATCGCGGCGTTCTTGCAGGAGGTCGTAATAGACTTTACCGCTACAAAGCACAACGCGCTTGACCTTGTCAGGCTTTGCCAGTGTAGCGTGATCATCATCCCAAAGAACGCGGTGGAAGGTACTGTCCTTATTGAAGTCTTCCATTTTAGAGACGGCCAATTTATGACGGAGCAATGATTTAGGTGTCATCATAATAAGAGGCTTGCGGAAATCGCGCAGCATTTGGCGGCGCAAAATGTGGAAGTAATTGGCGGGCGTCGTGCAGTTTGCAATTTGCCAATTATCTTCGGCGCACATTTGCAAGAAACGCTCGGGGCGGGCGGAGGAGTGCTCCGGCCCTTGGCCTTCATAACCATGTGGCAACAGCATAACAAGGCCGGACATCCGAAGCCATTTGCTCTCGCCGCTAGAGATGAATTGGTCAATCACGACTTGAGCACCATTCACGAAATCACCAAACTGGGCTTCCCACAAAACAAGCGTTTTCGGGTCGGCCAAGGTGTAGCCATATTCAAAACCAAGCACGGCCATTTCTGAAAGCGGGCTGTCGTGGCATTCGAATTTAGGCTGCGTATCGGAGATATGTTGAAGGGCAATATGCTGGTCTCCCGAGGTTTGGTCATACCAAATTGCGTGGCGCTGGGAGAATGTTCCGCGCCCTACATCTTGTCCTGAAAGGCGCACGGCAAAGCCGTCTGTGAGCAGGGTTCCAAACGCAAGCGCTTCGGCTGTGGACCAATCAAAGCCTTCGCCGCTCTCAAGCATTTTCTTTTTCGTGTCCATGATGCGCTGGAGCTTTTTGTTAATGTCAAAGCTGTCTGGCGTATCAGTAATGATTTTACCGACATTGCGAATCTCATCCTCGCCGACACCTGTGCGTCCACGGCGCGGCCCTTCGGATGCTATTTGTAAACCTTCCCAAGCGCCGCCGAGCATATCGGCGTTGTTGGGTTTATAGCTCTTGGTCGCTTCGAAAGCTTCATCGAGATAGGCGTAAAACTCATCCACAATCTGCTGCGCGTCTTCTTCTGTGAGAACGTTTTCAGCAATGAGTTGCTTGGCGTAGATTGAGCGCGTGGATTCCTGCGTTGCAATTTTTTGGTACATCAAAGGCTGCGTGAACGCAGGCTCATCGCCTTCGTTGTGGCCATAGCGGCGGTAGCAGAACATATCGATAACAACATCTTTTTTGAATTGTTGACGGAACTCTATTGCGATGCGCGAAACATGCGTTACGGCCTCTGGGTCATCGCCATTCACGTGAAAAATCGGGGCGGAAAGCATTTTGGCCACATCGGTAGAGTAGGGGCCTGAGCGTCCGAATTTCGGTGTGGTGGTAAAGCCGATCTGGTTATTAATCACGATATGGATCGTGCCGCCGACGCGGTAGCCCGGAAGTTCTGAAATCATCAGTGTTTCCGCAGTTACGCCTTGGCCAGCGAATGCGGCGTCGCCGTGCAGCAGAAGGGGAAGAACTTGCTCCGCGTCATGGTCTTTACGCTGAACTTGCTTGGCGCGAACTTTACCGATCACAACGGGGTTGACGAATTCGAGGTGGGACGGGTTGGCCGTCAAAGAAAGGTGGATGTTATTACCATCGAAATCGCGGTCGCTAGATGTACCAAGGTGATATTTAACATCGCCCGAACCAAGAACATCATTGGGCGTGGAGGACTGACCTTGAAATTCGGCAAAAATCGCCGTAAAGGGCTTGCCCATGACATTAGCGAGAACATTAAGTCGGCCTCGGTGCGCCATGCCGACAACAATTTCCTTAAGGCCCAATTGACCGCCGCGCTTCATGATCTGCTCCATGGCAGGAATTAGCGACTCGCCGCCATCAACGCCAAAGCGTTTGGTGCCGGGGTACTTCTTGTGTAGGAATTGCTCGAAGACTTCGGCGGCAACGATACGCTGGTAAATTGCGCGTTTGCCATTGGTCGTGAAATCCGATTTATTTTGAGGCGATTCAATGCGCTCAAGAAGCCATGCTTTTTCCTCGGGGTCGGAGAGGTGCAGGAATTCTGTCCCGATAGTGCCGCAATAGATCTGGCGCAACGTATCGACGATTTGCGTCAATGTTGCAGTTTCCATGCCGAGCACCCCATTGATAAAGATAGGGCGGCTATAGTCATTGCTTGTGAAGCCGTAATGGGCTGGGTTTAACTCTGGGTGTTTGTCAACTTCCTTCAAGCCCAAGGGATCAAGGTCAGCCAGAAGGTGGCCGCGTGAGCGGTATGAGCGGATCAATTGCAAGGCGCGGATGGAATCCAGCGCGGCGCGTTTAATGGCATCCGGGCTTGCGGCATTGCCGCTGGCGTCATTAACGGGCGCCGGGGTAGGCATGTGCTCTGTAATTTGCGCGCCGCTTCCTAGGTGATCGAAATGGCGGTTGGCTTTGTTGTTTTCTCTGGGCGTCCAGCTAGCGCCGCTCAGCTCTTCCAGCAAGGAAAGCTCGGTGTCATTTAGACCTTTAAAGAAATCCTGCCAGCTCGCATCGACATTGCCTTTATTCTTTAAATACTGACCATATAAATGCGCGATATATTCCGCATTTGCTCCGGTTAAAAATGTCTGGTTCGTGGCTGAATTGCTCATGGCTAGTCTTTCTTTTTTGCACCCTAATGCTTCATTTAACGGGTCTT
>JBBKXC010000146.1:0-5346 GCA_037969275.1 Bdellovibrionales bacterium
AACCCCACTGATTGACACTTACGTAAATTTTGTCTATGACAATAGATATTCATAAACAAATAATCTATAGGAGCCCACATGGCTAAAGAACCGCTTAAAATCGTTTTGGCAAAAGGTGACGGAATTGGTCCTGAGGTGGCAAATGCTACGCTGGATATTATCAAGGCCGCCGGTGTTGAACTGGATATCAAAGAGGTTCTGGTTGGTAAGGCCGCTTTTGCTGCTGGATATGATGATGGGATTGAACCCGGTACGATCGAAGCGGTGAAAGAGCGCGGCATAATGCTGAAAGCGCCTTTGGAAACGCCAAGCGGTGAAGGGTATAAATCCATCAATGTGAAAATGCGCCAAGCGCTGGGGCTTTGGGCCAATGTGCGCCCGGCTGTTGCCTATCCGCAGCTTGATAGCCCTAACCGCAATATGAATGTGACCTTGTTCCGCGAGAACACCGAGGGCATGTATGTGGGACTGACGAAACGCATGGGCGTGCAGGATAAAGTGATGTTGGATAAGATGTTCGGCAGCGCTTTTGCAGATCTTGGCTATAAAGGCAACGGCACTGAAAGCTTTGGCGTTCAGATTATCAGCGACAAGGCCGCCGCCAAGATTATCACGGCGTCTCTTGATTTTGCGCAAGCCAATGACAGCGCCGAGGTGCATGGCATGTCCAAGCCGAATATTCTGAAAGAAACAGATGGCCGCTTTAAACGGAATTTCATGGATATTGTGGCGAAATATGAAGCTGTGGACACACGCTTTAGCATCGCCGATGCAGGCTTTGGCCAAACCGCGGCTTACCCTGTGGAGCGGGGCGTGCTCGTGACCCAGAATTTATATGGCGATTTTCTTTCTGATGTGCTGGCGTTTCAGGCGCATGGCTCATTGGGTTTGGCACCATCAGTGAACATTGGCGGAAATCAGAAAAAGCCAGTAGCGATGTTTGAGGCCGTGCATGGTACAGCCAATGATATCGAAGGGCAGGAAAAGGCCAATCCAACAGCATTTTTGCTCTCGGCTTTGATGATGTTGAAATTTGCCGGTTATGAAGAAGAGGCCAAGAACATTCATGACGCTGTGATGAAAACATGGGAAGACGGGCAAGCCACTGGCGATGTCTGGCTTTCGAAAGACAAAGAGGAAACTCTTGCGTTTAACAAGCTTGTAAACGATCTGGCGCAAGCAGCAAATGGCGGTTATGAAGACAGTGTTTACAAGCTTCGTAACGCCATTGTTGAAAAATTTGCAACCAGACATGAAAGCAAATCCGAGCGCGGTACATTAACGACAAAGCAGTTTACCGCCGCCGTTATTGGCAATCTCGGTAAGAAACCAGCGAATGATTTCGCGCCATGTTACATGAGCGATAATTACCGCGCCTTGTTGCCGGAAGTTTAGGCGCAAAAATGCAAAATAAGGGATCTAAAAGATTATATTGGGAATTTGCTAAAGCCATGTATGGGGTTGGTATTAAAGAAACCCACAGACAATTAATGGAGCACAATCAGGCCATAAAAGATTTTGAAAAAATTCTGCCTGAATTAGAGGGGTTCGTTTACATTGATGGTGATAGGCCAGCCGCGTTAATAACGATATTGGAGCACGATAGTTTTAGTCGGTATTCCAAAACGGCTCTTTTACTGTCTGACTATGTCATTGCGCGCTCCCGCGACATGTATGACACAGATAATGAGGAGATCGGACATAGGTTAAGAGAAAAAGCGCTTGGTATTATTGAGGCGCAAAATCAGGTTGATGTCAGACTTATAAATGTTTTAGACACACCCGAGATTTAGTTTTAGATAATAAAGAATTTAGTAAACCCGCCCTTCGAGGCGGGTTTTTTTATGCCCTTAAGGAAAGGAAACCTCCGTGGCCGAGAGCTTTAAACACGATATCGAGAATGCTGATTTTAAACTGTTTCTCGTGCTATGGAATCAGCGCCAGAATATGCGCACGCCTGCGCTGCATTTCAAAATTGCGCAGTGGCTGGAGCGGGCTTGGAAAACGGGCGATAAGGAATTGCTGCTGATGGCGTTTCGCTCTAGTGGGAAAAGCACGCTGGCTGGATTGTTTGCCGCTTGGCTTTTGTACCGCCATAGTGATCTTCGCATATTGGTGCTGGCCGCCGATGAGGTTCTTGCGGGGAAAATGGTGCGTAATGTTAAGCGTATTATCGAGCGCCACCCCTTAACCGCGCAAATGAAGCCGGAGTGCGCCGATCAATGGGCGAGTGATCGCTTTACCGTGAAACGTAATATAGAACTGCGCGATCCTTCGATGATCGCCAAGGGCATTACCTCCAACATAACGGGGAGCCGAGCCGATATTGTGATTTGCGATGATGTTGAGGTGCCGAATACGTGTGACAGCACCGAGAAGCGGGAATTTTTGCGTGACCGTTTGTCCGAGCTTTCCTTTGTTGTTGTGCCCGGCGGGACGCATCTTTATATCGGCACGCCGCATAATTATTATACAATCTACGCCGATAAGCCGCGCGCCGAAATTGGCGAGAGCAGGGCGTTCTTGCAAGGCTATAAGCGGCTTGAAATTCCCGTGCTGGACGAGGCAGGGCAAAGCGCGTGGCCGGAGCGGTTCAGCCCCGCCGATATCGAGCGCATGAGACGTAATTCCGGCCCGAATAAATTCACCAGCCAGATGATGCTTAAGCCCGTCAATATCGCCGAGGGGCGGCTTAATGCGGAGCTGTTAAGGCTCTATGATTTTGAGCTGGATTACACCAAGGAGATCAATACGCTTTTCATTGGCGATAAAAAGATCGTGGGCGCGAGCGCGTGGTGGGACCCCGCTTTTGGAAGCGCGAAGGGGGATCATTCCGTTCTGGCCTGCATTTTTGCGGATGAGAGCGGGAATTTATATCTGCACCATCTGGAGTATATCAAGCTTCCTGTTGGCGGCGATGTCGATGAGGCCACCGCGCAATGCCGCATTGTGGCACAGGTCGCAAAGCGCTTGATGCTGCCCTCTATAACGCTGGAAACAAACGGGATTGGAAAGTTTTTACCCGCGATTTTGCGCAATGAGCTTGCAAGGGCGCATGTGCCCTCCAGTGTCAATGAATACGCCAATCGCCGCGCCAAGGATATAAGGATATTAGAAGCCTTTGATGCCCCCATGGCGGCGGGGCGGCTTTATGTGCATCAAGGCGTCGCGAAGACGCCTTTTTTAATGGAAATGCGCGAATGGCGCCCCGGATCTGCGCGCGGTCATGATGATGGGCTGGACGCGGCGGCGGGGGCTATTTCGCAGCAGCCTGTACGTTTGAAGCGTCTCTATGGCGCGGGCGGTTTTGGCTGGGTTAAGGGGGCTGGCGCGCATAAGGCAAAAACCGATTTTAAACCTTTTAATTAAAAAGCGCCGGACTTCCGGCGGGCGGCAGTCGCCGCCTCTAACTTACTATCGAGGACATAATGAATTTTATATCACAAGATTTGGTGTGGTGGATCAGCGTGTTTGATTTGCCCGCTATGGCTGGCCTATTTGCGCTTATCTGGCGGACGCGCCGCGAGTGTGACGAGGCTGTTACGCATGTGCAAAGCATGCTGGAATTACGCTCTGACCAGTTTAGGGAGGCGCTTCATGCTTTTAAGCTGGAGGTCGCGAAAACCTATGCCTCGCAGCGTGATTTGCGGGCGTTGGAGGGCAGGTTGGTGGCGCATTTGCTCAGGATTGAAACAAAGCTCGATAAGACGGCTTTGAAAACGGAAAATTTAAGCGGAAAACAAGGGGATTAGTAATCGAGGTTGGCGAGCTGTTCCGGCGTGTAAACTTCGTCGTCGCACTCGACAACGAGCTTTTCACTTTCGCTAAGGACATTTCTCATTGTTTCAATCATGTCTGAGTCAGCAGGATGTTTCGTCTGCATATTTGATAATTGCTGACGTGACTCCATTTGCAGGCTCCGGGCCGTGAAAGCGAGTTTAATTTTTAAAGGGCGCCAAAAATCAGTCATAGAGACATATTTAACATATCTTTATTTTAAGGAAAAGAAAAATCATGAAAAAACCAAGGCTAACACCAGTGGGCGGTACGGATATGCCGCCAGCCGATAGAGAAATGCACGATTTTTACCGAGAGTTGGAAATTGACGTTCTGGCGCGCACTTTATGGGGAGAGGCAAGAGGCGAGGGCAGTGCGGGGATGCACGCCGTTGCCAATGTGATCCAAAACCGCGTCAAAGTGGCCGAAGACAAAGGCAAGTTTTGGTGGGGGAATAACATTATTCAGGTCTGCCAGAAGCCGTACCAGTTTTCTTGCTGGAACCGCTCTGACCCTAATTTCCAAAAGCTTCAAGCTGTGGAGGCCAAGGATTTACATTTCGCCACGGCGCAGCGCATTGCGCGCAGGGCAGTGGCTGGATGCCTTGCCGATATGACCTATGGGGCAACGCATTACCACGCCGCAGGGATCGAGCCTTACTGGGCGCAGCGGGAAAAGCCCGTTGCTGTTATAGGGCGGCATATTTTCTACACTATTGTTTAAGAGCGCGGCACTTGCCGCGAGGCGTAGATCGCGCCTAGTTAATTTGAGCAACAAGAGGCGGCGACTGCCGTCCGCCTGAAGTCCGGCGCTATTTTAAAAAAGGAAAACAACATGATTGAAACATTGATTGCAAAACTAGGCGTTCCCGTTTTGGTGAACGTTTTATCTGAAGCTTTGGGAACCATAAACAATCCTGTAGCACAAGGCGCTTCCGAAGCGCTAAATAAGGTAGATGAGGCGCTCCGTAATGGCGGCATTTCGTCTGGGCAGCTGCTAGAGGTTAACCGCCACGCTGAAGAAATGGCAAAGGCGCAATCCGAGGAATACAAAGCTGCTATGGAGCAGGTAAACACATCTTTGCGCGCCGAGATCGCTTCGGAAGATAAATATGTAAGGCGGATGCGCCCGACTTTTGGTTATTTGATGGCCGTCACATGGGCGGCGCAAATGATGGCGATTGCTTATGTGATCGTATTCAAAACAGCGCAGGCAGGCGTAGTGATGGGCGCAATGGCCTCCCTTAGCGCGATTTGGGCGGTGGGGCTGTCTGTGCTGGGCATTTACGTTTACAAGCGCAGTGCAGACAAAAAAATAACCTCTGACAATGAGGTTATTTTCTGGAATGCATCTAAGTAATATTTGGTTTTACTGAGCCTAAGGCGCTTCTGGTGCGGCTTGCGGCGCTGCGGCGGCTTGTTCTTGGCTGCGTGTTTCGCGCTCGATTTTCAGGGCGCGCTGGGGAATGAAATTGCCACTTTTGCGGGCGTGCAGATATGATTTGGTATCCACGGCGTTTTGAAATTTCAATTTCAGGCACGCGCCTTGCTCTTCGCGCCCTTCTTGAAT
>JBBKXC010000147.1:0-4300 GCA_037969275.1 Bdellovibrionales bacterium
AAAATCATTGTGCTGAATTTTTGGGCGAGTTGGTGCGCGCCCTGCTTGAAGGAGTTTCCGCTATTTCTTGATCTGGCGGCTGAAAATCCGGATGACATCATCTTTCTCGCGCTCTCCAGCGATCACGACGAAAAGGCGATGCAGCGCTTTATCGAGAAAATGCGCAAGGAAAAACCCACGGCGATGAGCGGGGGTAATGTTTTGTTATCACTGGATACTGGGGGCGCGGTGACGCGCGGTATTTTCCAGACCTTCCGCCTGCCCGAGACAATTATCATTGATCGCGATGGATTTATGCGCGAAAAATTGGTGGGCGCAGATTGGAGTTATGAGGATTTAAACGGCATAATCAAAAATATTGACAATATGTAAATATAAAGAGTAATATCTTCACATGACAATTATTGATTTCAACCAAAAAGCACAAGAAGCCGCAGCGCGCCGTACAGTGGCTCAGCCTGCCGCGTCAAAACCTTTGAGCGATATTTATGAAGGCCCGAAACCTAACCATGAAGACCCGCATTCCCGCGACTTTCCTCCTGAGCCTAAAGATGTCGCTGAGGGGCTGGATATTCTTACCATTGATGAATTGCTGGCACTAAGGCGCTTTGCGCATAAGCATGTTTTGGGCATTAATTACGGGCCGACCGGCATGAGTCTTTACAAGCATCTACGATTTGATAAAGATCAGGATCCATCAGTGCGCGCGCTATTCAAACACAAGACAACTAAATTGCCTTATGTTGATATAGGGGTGACACGGAACGCAGGAATACTTCACTGCGAATGTGTGTTTACAGATGAAACGCCCCCTATAAATACGACAAGCTTAAACGCGCTAATAAATATTTTAAATCAAAGGCTTGCTCCCTCACCAGAGCCTGCTCCAGAGCTTGAAATCTGGCGCTAATTGAAATTCATCTGAATAATTCTAGTTTGTTGCCTTGCACAAAAAATACAAAAAGGTGACAATAGCTCCATGTTAAAAACAAATGCGAATACCAAGACTTCTATGCTGGCGATTAAGGGAGAAAGCTTCCCTGCTGTAGCCGAGGTTTTAACCGCAGAAGCCCAAGAGTTTCTGGTTGTCCTCCATGAAAAATTCAATGCCAGAAGATTAGAGCTTTTAGCGGCACGCACCGAGCGCCAAGCGGACTTTGATAACGGCAAACTCCCCGATTTCCTAGTGGAAACCAAGAATGTGCGTGATTCGCTCTGGCAAGTTGCGCCTGTCCCTGAAGATTTACAAGATCGCCGCGTAGAGATTACCGGCCCTGTTGACCGTAAAATGGTCATTAACGCCCTTAATTCCGGCGCGAAATGCTTTATGGCTGATTTTGAGGATGCCACGAGCCCGACATGGAAAAATATAATCGAAGGCCAAGTCAATATCCGCGATGCCTTAGAAGGCACTATCTCGCTACATACGGATGTAGGTAAGTCTTACGAGCTGCGCTCTGACGCGCCGCTGGCTAAAATATTGGTGCGCCCGCGCGGTCTGCATTTATCTGAAAAACATCTGGAAGTAGGCGGCGAGCGTCTTTCTGGCGCATTTGTCGATTTTGGCCTGTACGTCTTTCACAATCGCCGTATTGTTGAAACGGGTAAACAAAAGGGTTTGTATTTCTACCTGCCCAAATTGGAGAGCCATCTTGAGGCGCGACTATGGGATGACATCTTCACCTTTAGCGAAGAGCGTTTTAATATGCCTATCGGGGCTTTGCGGGCGACAGTTCTGATAGAGACCATTACGGCAGCCTTCGAGATGGATGAAATTCTTTATGAATTACGGGCGCATTCTATTGGCCTTAATGCGGGGCGCTGGGATTATATTTTCTCCGCGATTAAGAAATTCCGCAACCGCGCCGATATGGTTTTGCCTGATCGCGCCGACATAAAAATGAGCGTGCCGTTCATGAAGTCTTATTCTGATTTACTGGTAAAGACCTGTCATAAGCGCGGCACTTTTGCGATGGGCGGTATGGCCGCCTTTATACCGAGCCGTAAAGACCCCGCCGTTAATGAGACAGCCATGGAGGCCGTGCGCGGTGATAAGCAGCGTGAAGCAGCGGCTGGGTTTGATGGTACATGGGTTGCACATCCTGATCTTATTCCCGTTGCGCAAGCCATGATGGACGCGGCCTTTCCAGATAAACCAAACCAGATAGAGCGCCAGCGTGATGACGTACAGGTGAGCGCTGATGATTTGCTCTCATTCCGTGAAACGCCCGGCCATGTTACGCTTGCGGGCGTACGCCTTAATATCAATGTCGCGCTTCAATATGTGAATTGGTGGCTCAAAGGTCTTGGCGCTGTGGCCATTCATAACTTGATGGAAGATGCGGCCACGGCCGAGATTTCTCGCGCCCAGCTTTGGCAATGGATTAAAACCAAGGCCGCTGCGGATGATGGAACAATCGTTTCTGCCGAACTATATCAAGCCTACCGCGATGAAGAATTAGCGAATTTAAAGCAAGATGGCGCGGATCGTTATGATGATGCCGCCGCTATTCTCGACGCGCTCGTTTTGAGCGATGAATTTGAAGAATTTTTAACACTGCCTGCGTATGAAAAACTTTAAACCCTAGGAGATAACCCCATGCATGGAATGCCCGAAATGTCGAAAAAGCCTTTGCCGAAAGATTTACAAGCCCAGGCCGATGCAATGCAAAAATCATGGGATAATGATAAACGCTGGGAAGGCATAGAGCGCGCCTATAGCGCAGAGGATGTGATCCGCCTTCGCCCCGCGGTTGTCGAAGAAAACACGCTGGCTCGCGTTGGCGCCGAGCGTCTTTGGAAGCTCGTGCATGAAACGGAATACGTGAATTCTCTCGGATGTTTGACCGGAACGATGGCCATGCAGATGGTTAAGGCCGGTATGCAGGCGATTTATTGTTCTGGCTGGCAGGTGGCAGCGGATAACAATCTTTCTGGCAATACCTATCCCGATCAATCGCTCTATCCGTCCAATTCCGCGCCGCAGCTTGTGCGCCGGATTAATAACGCCCTAACCCGCGCCGACCAGATCGAGCGCTCCGAGGGGAATTTTGATGGAACATATTGGCACGCCCCGATTGTGGCCGATGCCGAGGCTGGCTTTGGCGGCCCTCTTCATTCTTTCGAGCTCATGAAATCTATGATCGAGGCTGGCGCTGCTGGCGTACACTATGAAGACCAGCTTGCGGCGGAAAAGAAATGCGGCCATCTGGGCGGTAAAGTTCTTATTCCTACGAAAAACTTCATACGTACGCTTTCCGGCGCGCGTTTGGCGGCTGATGTTTGCGGCGTGCCGAGTGTTTTGATCGCGCGTACAGATTCTCTGGCTGCGACATTGTTGCAATCAGACGCGGATGAATATGATCACGAGTTTTTGACGGGCGAGCGCTCACCGGAAGGGTATTTCTATATCAAGCCCAGCATGGAGAGCTCTATCAAGCGCGCGCTGGCTTATGCGCCTTACGCCGATATGCTTTGGCTGGAGACTGGCAAACCGGATCTTGGCCAAGCCAAAGAATTTGCCGATGCCATCCATGAGAAATTCCCGGGAAAGATGCTGGCGTATAATTGTTCGCCTTCATTTAACTGGAAGAAAAATCTGGATGATAAAACGATTGCAAAATTCCAGCAGGAATTGGGCGCGCTGGGCTATAAATTCCAGTTTATTACGCTGGCGGGGTGGCATTTGCTTAATCTGCATTCCTTCGAGCTTGCTAAGGGCTATATGGAGCGCGGCATGACCGCCTATGTTGAAACGCAAGAGCGTGAATTCTCCAGAGAGAAAGACGGCTATACGGCTACGCGCCATCAACGCGAAGTCGGAACGGGTTATTTTGATCAGGTTTTGATGACGATAACCGGCGGTGAAAGTTCGACAACTGCGCTTTCAGGCTCAACAGAAGCCGAGCAATTTCACGATTAATATGTTATAAAAGTAAAATAAAGCAGATTATATTTGCCATAACATAAAAGTTTCGTTAATATAGGCCACGATGATGAAAAAGTCTTATTTTATGCTGTTTTTATGCCTTACTCTTTTAAGTCTAGGCGGATGCGCCAATACTTTTAATGGTGTTGGTCAGGATATGGAGAGCGCTGGACAAAAAATCCAGAAGACTTTTTAGAAAAAAAGAGTATATAAACTATAAATATGTTGTTCGTTTTAAAGGAAAAAGAAATGAAAAAACTACTGATCATGACAACTGCGTTGATTATCACGTCCCCCGCTTATGCTGTTGATGACGGTTTTGGTGCGCGGTTTGGAAATAACACGCCTTACGCGCTAGAGAATGGCATGAAT
>JBBKXC010000148.1:0-6778 GCA_037969275.1 Bdellovibrionales bacterium
AAGATTGTGACGCCTAGAGGTACAATTATAGACGTAACGCCGGAGGAGATTTCTCCTGGCCTACGCCGCGCATTTATACCCGTTGCTGAGGCTGGTGTTTATAAGGCTGAGCGTCAAGGTGCTTTTCCAGATTCGGCTTTTGCGCAAATTGGTTTTGCCGATCCAGTAGAATTGCTGAATGTAGTTTCGCGCCTTGATCTTGTGGAGCCATTATCGAGTGGAAATGGCGGCATGACGGTGCGCATGGCTGCGCCAGATGGAACGCTTGCCTTGCCCGATTTGGCGCTTATTCAAAATGATGCGCCAGCGAATGATCAAAGTGCAAACGCACTGGGCATTAGAATGAGTACAGATAGTTATGTGAGCGGCACTAAACGTGAGCCGTTAATTCCGTACTCACCCATTCCTGAATTTTTTGCTTTTCTGACTTTTTTGATGCTCTCGCTCAAGCGCGAAGGCAGTAAAGACAAGACATGGAAAGAGGCTCTGGATGTGAAATCCCTGAAATTTTGGGGTAACAATGACTCACTTGATGAGCCAAAGGTATAAAGGGGGACAAGGCAATTAAAAAGCTCGAAGGCATTTATAATACTCTGGCAGCCGCACTAGTTTCGGCGCCATTGCTGTCGCCCTTCGCGGTGATGGCGCAGGAAAATCCTGTGCCGACCAACGCGCCTGTGACCACGCAGCAAATCTCCGGCGATGACCCATTTAATCAAAGTTTTCTCGAGCGCAATGGGTCGCCGATTGATCTTTCAAATCCATGGATGCTTGGGGCATTGCCACCAGCATTATTGCTTGCTTATTTATTGATGCGCACCAGAGAACGCAAAGCGAAAAACGTTTATTTTCCGGCCATGTTTGTACTTCATACGCTTCCAGATACCGAGGCCGCGCCTGAGGGTACGCCTTGGTGGGAACGCATTCCGGTTTTTGCTGCTGTGACAGCCGCAGCCTTTGGCGCTGCGGGGCCGGAGTGGAATCCACAAATGTCACTCGATGGAGATGGGCCGGTTCTTGTCGCTTTTGACAATGGCTGGGCTTCGGCAAGCGGTTGGGAAGAGCAAGTTGATAGAACACGCGAAATATTACGCGCCGCATATAATCAGGGCGTTGAGGTTACTTTTGTAACGCTGGCGCAGGGACAAGATGGTAGCGAGATTGCGCCCGTAACGCTCGATCCTAAAAGCGCGCTTGAGTTGCTTGACCAAATTCAGCCTATGCCTTGGGAAATTGACAGATATGCGGCGATTCAGGCGTTAGAACAGCTGAAAGATAATCAGTACACCAAAACGTTTTGGCTCAGTAATGGAGTTAATGATGAGTATACGAATGACTTTGCAGCAGCCTTAAAAGAGTTGGCACCGCTTGAAGTTTATGAAGATGGCGCGGCGCAAATGCCGTATGTTTTATTACCCGCACAATACGAATCCGGCGATTATAAATTACACGTGAATCGTCCGAGCGGCGGTGATGTCGAGACAATCAGTGTCACGGCTTATTTGCAAGACGGTACGCCGATTGCCTCTCGCGATATGGTTTTTGCACAAGATGATGTTGAGGCTGAGGTGGTATTTGATCTTGATCAGGATATGGATCAAGAAATATTCCGCTTTTCTTTAGATGAGCAGGAAACAGCTGCAGGTACTGTTTTTGTTGATGAGAAATGGAAGCCGCGCTCCGTTGGTATCGTTGTGCAAAGCCAATCAGAATTGCAATCCTTGCTGGGCGAAGCGCGCTTTGTGCATAAGGCTTTGGAGCAGCACACAGAAATTTATACCGGAGAGATTGAAAAACTACTTTCGAGCGATGATATATCCGTTCTGGTTCTGCCTGATGCGGTTTCTTTATCGACAATTGCTAGAGAAAAAATTCGGGTATGGGTAGAAGAAGGCGGAACATTAATCCGTTTTGCTGGCCCCAATTTAGCGAGAAGCGAGCATGCAAACGATCCTCTTTTACCTTTGAATTTGCGTAGCGGCATTCATGGCAATGGTTTTGAGAGCGCTTTGGGTGAATTCGAGGCAAGCTCTCCACTGAAAAATATTGTGCCAGATAGAGATGTAACTATTAGTGGTTATGTTGCGGTTCAGCCCGGATTGGACGTTGAAGAGAAAGTATGGGCGCGCCTTGCAGATGGCTCGCCGTTAGTTACAGCAGATCAGCGCGGCGAAGGTCAGGTTATTCTCTTTCATACCAGTGCCAATACTGCGCTCGGTGACCTTGCTTTATCCAATACTTTTGTTGATATGCTCACTAACGTTATAAAGTCAGGCAAAAGTATCGAAAATACAGCAGATTTTATCCGTACGCCTTTGCCGCCCGTAAGTGTGCTTGATGGCTATGGCAGTATTCAGCCCCCATCCTCTAGCATTGTTAATCTTACGCAAGGTACCTATGCCGCTCAGGATATCGGGCCGCTTAATCCTCCGGGATTTTACGGTGATGCTTTGAACGGTGTTGCTTATAATCTTTCAGGCGCGCTTGCGGCGGTTGAGCCTCTTGGCGAATTGCCGGACGGTGTAAGCCGCACATTCTATTCCGCCGCGAATGAAAGCTCTGATCTTAAAGGAATTGCTTGGGGCGGGGCTGTAGGGTTTATGCTCCTAAGCACTATGCTTCTCATTCTACAGCAACATAAGCTTGGACGAGCGATTGGTCGCCGTGAAGGCAATGACAATGATGCCAATGGGCAGCCAGTCCATAAGGCGTTTCGCGGTATGGATAATGAATAAAAAATACGCAGGGGATTACAATGGCTACAGATGAAACCGGTTGGGACAGATTAAATAATATTCTGACGCATGCCGATAAAACATATAGTAAATTGCCTGATCGCATTCGCTTACAAGTCGATGATATTTCGCAAGGCTTGGCACAATTTGCCCATAGAAAGTTGCGCCGTAAAGGTCAAGGAACCGAATTCTTTTCTTACCGCGAATATCGCCCCGGCGATGAAAGACGCATGATTGATCATAGGGCTAGTGCAAGATCGCCGCATCCTATTGTTCAAGAAAAAGAAGCTGAAATTCGCCAGCATTTCTATTTGTGGCGTAAAGGCCACGGGACGATGGATTTCTCCTCGTCAAAGAATGTACCGACCAAGAAAGAAGCCGCAGAAATTATGATGCTGGCCTTTGCAAAGCATTTGGCACGGAATGAAGAATTGATCGGTGTTTTGGACAAGCAAGGCACCTATAGCGGTGGCCGCGCGCCAAACAATGTTGCCTTTCATTTGCAAGATGTGAATATTCTGACAGGCGATTTGCCGACGCTCAACCGTAAGCTTCCGGTAAATAGTACCGTCGTTTTATTCAGTGATTTTTTTACGACTGCTGATGAAATTGAGCGGACATTAGATGATCTCAGCAACCAAGGTTTGCGTGGATTTTTGGTGATGACGCTAGATCCTCAGGATTTGCTTTTTGATAAATATAAAGGCCATGTAAACTTCCAAGGATTGCAAGGCGAAGCCGCACGCAAATTCGGAAAAGCGGAAGATTTGGCGAGCGAGTTTCACAAGAAGATGAATCTCTTTATTCAGTGGACTGAAAAGCTCGCCCTTTCCAAGGGCTACGACTTTATCATTCAACGTACGGATAAGCCTCTCTATGAGGCGCTTTATCAAATTTACGGCATTAAGCCGCCCGGCCAGTCCAACCAGAATACGCCGTCACCTTCTAATTAGGGAAGAGTAAGTTATGTCGATGAAAAAAATGAGTAATGCGCTTGGAGCGCTTGTGCTGAGCAGTGTTTTTGCCGTGAATGCAGGAATTGCGCAAGACGCACCCCAACCTGCAAATGATGCGGGCTCTAATTCTGAGACATCTATTCGCATTACATTGCCGGACATGACGCATCACCCTTTGGCGGGCGGTACAGTGCCGCAAACACTATGCGGTACGGATGGACTTGAAGAGACCTGCGTTGATGTTGAAATATTTATTCCCGCGCCGGAATTGGAAAACCCTATTGGCAAGCAAGTTCACGCTTTACGCCGTGAATTGGCCGACATAAATGCGGAAAGCAGCGCTCATGACGTCGGGGTTATTGCCGCAAATGTTGCTCAAAATATCAAATTGCTGATACAGGACGGGGCAGAGAAATTCGATAACCCCGATACATTAACGACCCTCATCGCTATTCAGGAAAGATTGGAAAGTGACGCAGGAAGAGGAAATCCTGCGGTGCTTGAGCGCGCTGTTCAGGATTTATGGCAGGTCATACAGCAGCTTGAGACAGATCTGCTCACCGATGCTGAGCGTGCCTATAAAGAGGCTTTGGAAGAGCTGACAAAAGCGCTGGAAGATGGCGCTAGCGATGAAGAATTAAAAGAGTTGCGCGAGCAAGCGCAAGAAGCCCTCGAAGACTTCTTGAAAGAGCAAGCTGAAAAAGCTGAGAGCCCTGATTCAGAGATGAGCCCTGAAGAAAAAGCGGCCATGGAAGAACTACAAAAATTGATGGAAGAATTCCAGAAAATGATGGAGGAAATGGGGCTGAGCGAAGAGATGATGGCCGAGATGATGAAAGAAATGATGGAGAATGCCCAGCAAGCTCAGGAGGGACAATCAGGCGAGCCAGGAGAAAGCGGTGAGCCAGGTGAGATGAGCTTTGAAGAAATGCTGGATCAAATGAAGCAGAAAATGCAGCAGATGCAGCAGATGCAAGAAGCGCAAAATGAGATGAATGACCTCATTGAAAAACAAGAAGAGCTTAAAGATGACACGCTAGAGGAATCGCTTGATGAACAAGAAGCGGGCGATACGCCGGAGCAAGAGGGGTCCCCACCAGAAAATGGTGAGCCACAGGACGGCCAACCTCAAGATGGCCAACCACAGAGTGGGCAGCCTCAAAGCGGAGAGCCTCAGAATGGCCAGCCGCAATCACCCCGGCAACAAGAATTATCGGATAGACAACAATCTTTGCAAAGCCAGCTCGAAGATTTAATCGATAAAATGAAGCAGCAAAATATGGATACGAGCGAGATTGAGAATGCATTGAAAGCCATGCAAGATGCCAATTCTGATCTGAGCCGAAGCGAGAGCATGGAAGCCGTTCCGGACCAGCTTGATGCGATTGATTCCTTGCAAAAGGCACAAGAGCAAATGCAGCAACAGATGATGCAACAAATGAAACCTGGTAAAGGTAATGAAAGTGGACATGGGCAAAGTGGGCCGCCTTTACCTATCCCTCCCGGCATTAATCCTGGGATTGATAATAATGGGCGAATTAAAGAATCCGGTAATCCGAATGGAAATACCGGCGTTAGCCCTGGTGAAAGCGGCGAGGAAAATGCCAGAGTGCGCGATCAAATCCGCGAAAAAATTGACGGTAGTGATGGCCAAAGTGATTATCAGCAGCGATTGCTTGATGACGCGCCATCTCCTTAAAGCGCTTGCCTTGACACGCGCATTACGCAGATCATCATCATTAAGACAATGACCATTTTCTTAAAATATATTTTTAATTTAACTTAAGGAGATGGAATGCCAGGCGCGTTCAAAATAGGCAGCTGTATCGTGGGGAGTTCTGCTGAGGGCAATAGCTTTCTATCTCTAGGGCGAATCTCCGCGCCTGTAACACCGAAATCATCTTCAATACTATATTCCAGATCGGTCTGATTTGGTCTATCTGCATTAGGCGCAATGGTTGTAATTACAACTTTCGGCGGATCATCCGGGGTGATCGCAAAATTCAGCGTGAAATCTTCAATGCGGATATCAATAAGATCGCTATCATCCGTGAAAGTGATTTGATAACTATAGGAGATTTGTGAATTATTACCTGTGCCTTTACTACCAGTAGGAGTTTCAGGGAGAATTTCTACGTCTCCCGCAAAGACGCGCGCTGCACGATCATACGTCACAATCGAGAGTACGCTGCCTTCATGAACATCAAGTTGATAATGCCCTTCGATGGCGCCTTGAAGCATGTCAGGTAAATAGCCTTGTGCACTAATTATATTGGCGGGTGGCGTAACCCATGCTTGATATTGTAATGGCGGCGGTGGCGGTGTCCAGTGAAGGGCATCTTCGAATTTATCGAACGCCCCCTCACCAAGTAAAGCGGCGGAAAGCGCGGTTGCTAGGGCGAGGCCCGTATGCGCGCCTAAAAGTGGTTTGCTATCTTTATAATAAGCGCCGAAACCTGTTTTGAATGTTTGGTTCTCTATGGGCTTTTGCCATTTTTTCCAGATTCTCAATTTTTCAAGTTCGAAGAGGTCGTCTTTCTCGCTATTGGAGTTTCCACCAAAGGCGTGATCTTCAATTTTGGAGGCTGGCTTTTCCAAGCTATCTAGCGATTTATCAATCGCAGAGATTGCTTTTTTACGTCCAATAAACGGGGAGTTGGCTTTGACACCAAAAGTGCGTACCAAAGAAAAAGCTGTTACAGCGCCAAGCGCCGTTAAGGCTCCGGTTACGCCCATTTGCTGTGCTTGCGGCGAAAGATAATCCCACGCACAGAGCAAGGAAGTATAAGCCGTACCCGCCATGGCCAGAGGCGGCATCACCAAAGGTACGATTTTGTCGCGTATCATAGAATTCTGACGAAGCTTAACGGCGCGATCGAAGCGTAGCTTAAGACGCGTAAGTTCAGTATTTTCTTTAGCTTCAAACATGGACGATTAAACTCAAATTTCTAAAGTTGGTGGCAGTAAAAGTTTACGGCCTTCGTATGTCGCTTGTCTGCGGCATTCATAGATGGCGCAATCAATCGGGTTGTTAATATCAAGGCTAGCAGTTTGCATGATAACCTGCCGGCGCAGCGCGAGAAGTAC
>JBBKXC010000149.1:0-2926 GCA_037969275.1 Bdellovibrionales bacterium
GTTAATGGGCGCTGGACGATGGTTAATGATACGGTGCGCAGCGCCCTAGAAAATATTTCACTGGCCGATATGATCGCGCCGCGCACTCCAAAAGAAAATGCGAATACAACGCTGAAAGAAGTAAGAGTTTAAAATGGCAGCTACCGAAGAAACAATCAAAACAGTCAAGGACATGGCCGGAAAATACGAAGCCGGATTTGTCACCGATATTGAAATGGAAAAAGCGCCTAAGGGGCTTTCCGAAGAAATCGTGCGTTTTATCTCGGCCAAGAAAGAAGAGCCGGAATGGATGCTAGAATGGCGCCTCAAGGCATACCGTAAATGGCTCGAAATGCCGGAACCGGAATGGGCAAAGCTTGAGATTGAGCCTATAAATTATCAGGATAGCTATTACTACGCCGCGCCGAAAGATCACACCAATTCCCCCAAATCATTGGATGAGGTAGATCCTAAATTGCTGGAAACCTATGCAAAACTTGGTATTCCGCTTAAAGAGCAAGAGATTCTGGCGGGCGTTAAAAACCCTGTGGCCGTTGATGTTGTTTTTGATTCCGTATCGGTTGCGACCACATTCAAGGCCAAGCTCAGCGAATCCGGCGTCATTTTCTGTTCGATGTCCGAAGCCATCCAGAAGCATCCAGAGCTAGTGAAGAAATATATGGGCTCGGTTGTACCGGCGGGGGACAATAAGCACGCTTGTTTGAACAGCGCTGTCTTTACCGATGGTTCATTCGTTTATATCCCTGAAGGCGTTCGCTGCCCGATGGAGCTATCGACCTATTTCCGCATTAACGAGCTGAATACCGGACAATTCGAACGCACGCTGGTGATTGCCGATAAGGGTGCGTATGTGTCTTACCTCGAAGGCTGCACCGCGCCTATGCGTGATGAGAACCAGCTTCACGCGGCTGTCGTGGAATTGATCGCACTGGATGATGCCGAGATTAAATATTCAACCGTGCAAAACTGGTATCCGGGGGATTTCGAAACCGGCAAGGGCGGTGTGTATAACTTTGTGACCAAACGCGGTATATGTGAGGGAAAAAACTCCAAGATCAGCTGGACACAAGTTGAAACGGGCAGTGCCATTACATGGAAATATCCATCTTGTATCCTCAAGGGCGATAATTCCCAAGGCGAGTTTTACAGCGTAGCCATCACCAATGGCCGCCAGCAAGCCGACACAGGAACCAAGATGATCCATATCGGTAAAAACACCAAAAGCCGCATCGTGGCCAAAGGGATTGCCGCAGGAAAATCAGACCAGACCTATCGCGGCTTGGTCAAAATTTTGCCGAAGGCCGAGGGCGCGCGTAATTTTACGCAGTGCGATAGCCTTCTTATCGGCGATCAATGCGGCGCGCATACTGTGCCTTATATCGAGAGCAAGAATAAAAGCGCCAATCTGGAGCATGAGGCCACCACCTCCAAAATCTCTGAAGACCAGATGTTTTATTGCATGCAGCGCGGGATTAATGCCGAAGAAGCAGTCGCGCTTATCGTGAATGGTTTCGCGAAAGAGGTCATGCAGCACCTCCCCATGGAATTCGCCGTTGAGGCGCAGAAATTGGTGGGGATTTCTCTGGAAGGAAGCGTTGGATGATGAGTGCATTGCTTGCAAATAAAAAATATCTGCTGAAAGCGTTTTTAGCGCTGTGCTTGATCCTAACGGTGGCGATCGTGTTATACGCTGTTACTTTCAAAAGTGTAGCAGGCCTATTCATCTTTAATGACGGTATCACCAGCCTGTTTCTTTGCCTCGTAATCTTCTTCTTCGGCGTGATCGGGTTTGTAGGCTTCACGATGGACGCGGCAGCGCATTTCAAAAAAGCGAGAGTAACGGACAATGCGGAGCGCGCAGAATGATAACGCACACCCCGTCATTGCGAGCAGAGCGAAGCAATCCAGAACCACAAAAATGGATTGCCACGTCAGGCTTTGCCTTTCTCGCAATGACGATGTGGAGATGGGATTGAAATATTCACTAGAAAGGACATCGGTTAATCAGTTGCAGGTAGTTGTCTTTACATGCTTATTTTGTGTGCCTGTATTTTATGCAGTGCTTGCATTATTAGTTGTTTTTCAGCCTGTAATATCTTTTGTAATGATAAATATCTTTCAAATTGAAAGGATTTATTTCAATCCAGCCTTAGATATAGGCATGTCTTTTTTAATTTTATTAGTGGCAATTTCTGTTTCGCACATCATCAGTAAAAAATTTATCGTGTGGTATAAATTCAGTTTTTTGGATAGTTCAGGTTTAAAGGAAGCCTCCAACAATGATTAACACATGGTACATACTCGCAATGGTTTCCGGCATGGGGCTGGCCACGCGGAATTTGCTCTTTAAGAAGGTCAATCACCAGCTTGATGCGCCTTTTGCGGCGCTTGTGTTGGCGTTGGCGATGACGTTTGTTTCGGTGGCTTATTATGTGTTCAACCGCCAGACAACGAGCGCGCCTTGGGTGCAGCCTAATACCGATCATTACGCCGTTATGTTGTGCGCTGTGGCGGGGGCTGGGGTGGCGATGGCCAATATTACGCTGGCTTATGCCTATAAGGCGGGCGGTTTTGCGAGTTTAACGGCGTTGCTACAAAATGGTTTCGCTTTGACAGTGACGATTGCGCTTGGCGCGTTGTTGCTGGGGGAGGTTATTCGCCCGATGCAATTTGTCGGGATTGGCCTTGTTTTTGGCGGCATATTTTTAATTACGCGCGGATAAGATGATGATGGCTCTGGATTTACATTTAAACGGCAGGCGCGCTCACGGGGGCGTGTTTTGGGCCGCGCCAGTAAAAGCGGTCGGCCTTGTTCCAGCGGGTCACGTTCTGCGCGATGGTTTGCCATCCGGCAAAGCGGCCCTTAAAGGTGGTAGCCGCAAGGTAAATCTCAACGGCGAGCAGATTCATCTGCCAGCTAATGCAG
>JBBKXC010000150.1:0-13393 GCA_037969275.1 Bdellovibrionales bacterium
GCGCAGATGGATTTGGGGCTTTCAGCCATTGCCGGCGCGGCGGAATTGCTGGCGCTTTGCGTAAAGAACGGGCAAAAAATATGCGTGGCCTCGAATGGCGAGCGCTCCAGCGTCATCAAAAGCATGAAATTAACAGACCTATACGAATTTTTCGGGGGACATGAGGATTTCATTTTTACTAAAATTCAGGTGAAAAATGCCAAGCCTGCGCCGGATTTATTTCTATTTGCCGCCGAGAAGATGGGCGCAGCACCAAAAAACTGTCTGGTTCTCGAAGATAGCGTTGCCGGGGTGATCGCTGGCGCGCGCGCAAATATGCATGTTGTCGGCTTTACGGGATCGCATCATGCACCTGATGAGCATGCGCTGGCCTTGGAAAATGCAGGCGCCAAGAAAGTCGTACATGATCTTTTGGATAGGGATGTCTATTCATATATGGCGGAATCTGTATATAAGGCTGAATAGTGTGCTGTGAAGCGAGAAAAAATTCTTGCAATGCGCTCGTATATTGGTAAAGTCCAAATCCATTAAACGAAAAATTAAAAACTATAACTAGAATAAGGTAAGGAATTATAATGAGTGATATTGCTGATCGCGTAAAAAAGATCGTTGTAGAGCATCTTGGCGTAGACGATGACAAAGTCAAATTGGAAGCAAGCTTTATTGACGATTTGGGCGCAGACAGCCTCGACACAGTCGAGCTTGTTATGGCGTTCGAAGAAGAATTCAGCGTTGAAATTCCTGATGATGCCGCAGAAAAAATTCAAACTGTTGGCGATGCTGTTAAGTTTATCGAAGAAAACTCAGGCGAATAAGCCAGTTTTTTTTAAAATATTGCTTTGCTAGAAAAGTATAATCACCCTTATAATTAAAGCCCGCACAAAGCGGGCTTTCATATTTTTAATTGTGATTGAAGGAGTAAGAATATGCGACGCGTTGTTGTAACTGGTCTTGGAATGGTATCCCCGCTCGGTATGGGCGTGGACCATAATTGGAAATCGATTATTGCCGGAAAAAGCGGTATCAAAAAAATCGAGCATTTCGATGTTTCCGATATCACCTCTAAAATTGCGGGTGTTATTCCGCGCACTGATTCTGAAAATCCTGTAGATGGGGCGTTTAACCCTGATCTGTATGTCGAGCCTAAAGAGCAGCGTAAAATCGATATTTTTATTACGTATGGCCTCGCGGCCGCCGCAGAAGCCATCAAGCATTCCGGCTATGTTCCGGCCAATGAAGAAGAGCAGAACCGTACGGGCGTTCTTATAGGCTCTGGTATTGGCGGTCTGGATGAGATTTACAAAACGTCAACCCTATTAAACGAACGCGGTCCACGCCGCGTTTCTCCTTTCTTTGTGCCCGCATCCCTGATTAACCTTGTGAGCGGCCATGTCTCTATTAAATATGGCTACCGCGGCCCTAATCACTCTGTAGTGACGGCCTGCGCGACCGGAACGCATGCCATTGGTGATGCGGCGCGGATGATTGCCCTTGATGATGCTGATGTCATGATTGCTGGCGGCGCGGAAGGCGCAGTTTGCCGAATCGGTGTGGCCGGTTTTGCGGCGGCGCGCGCGCTTACCAGTGGATATAACGATAATCCGGAAGCGGCGTCCCGCCCTTGGGATGATGCGCGCGATGGTTTTGTCATTGGTGAGGGCGCGGGCATTGTCGTGCTTGAAGAATATGAGCATGCGAAAAAACGCGGTGCTACGATCTACGGCGAAGTGATTGGCTATGGTATGTCCGGCGATGCGCACCACATTACAAGCCCTGCCGAGGATGGCAATGGCGGTTTCCGCGCTATGCAGGCCGCGCTCAAGCGTGCGCAGCTTAATCCGGAAGATATTGATTATATCAATGCGCATGGTACATCCACACCTGTCGGCGATAGCATTGAATTTGGCGCGGTGAAGCGTTTATTTGCCAATGCGCTGGATAAAGTTTCGATGTCTTCCACCAAATCGGCCATCGGCCATTTGCTTGGTGCAGCCGGAGCGGTGGAGGCGATTTATTCCCTCAAGGCTATGGAGACTGGCATTTTACCGCCAACGCTCAACCTTGACAACCCGTCCGAGAATTGCCGCGGCATAGACCTTGTGCCTAAAATTGCCAAGGACAAGGCTGTCAACGTCGCTTTATCAAATTCTTTCGGATTTGGCGGCACGAACGCTTCTCTTATTTTCCGGAAGGTATAAGTGAAGACAGCTTTCTCAGATCAGAAAAATTTGCTACGCTAGAGAGATGAAAATTCCGACGCGCGCAATTATAAATTTTCTAGTCTATGCGATGACGATAGCTGTCGTGGTTTTTGTAGCTGGCGGTTACTGGCTTATTGGGGAATATAAAAAGCCCGGCCCATTGTCTGAAAAGGTGATATTTTCCGTGGCACAAGGCCAAAACGCCAGCGAGATTGCCGAAAATTTACAGCAGCATAATGTTATCCGCAGCGTTTTTGTTTTCCGCTTTGCCCTTAAATATCTGGACAGCGGCGTTTTTCTAAAAGCCGGAGAATATGAAATAGAGCCGCATGCGAGCGTACAAGAAGTTATATCTTCGATGCAAAGCGGAAAAATCATCCAGTATCAATTTACAATTCCCGAATGCTTTACCTCTTTCGAGGCGATGAATACGTTGAATGCCATTGATATTCTGAGCGGTGATATTGCCCACCCACCGCCGGAAGGCACAATTTTCCCTGACACCTATAATTTTATAAAAGGTGAAAAAAGGATCGATGTCATAGAGCGTATGCAAAAAGCTATGGATATGACTGTCGAGAATATTTGGCGTTTAAGCCAAAATCCGAGCTTACCGTATAAAACGCCGCAAGACGTATTGGTTATGGCCTCTATTGTTGAAAAAGAAGCCGGAAACCCAGACGAGCGTAGCCGCGTTGCGGGATTATTTTTAAATCGCTTGAAGCAAGATATGCGCTTGCAATCTGATCCGACCGTTATTTACGGCATAGTGGATGGACGTCCCAAATCCGGCGGCCTTGGCCCCCTAGGAAGAAGGTTGCTGAAAAAAGATCTGGATTTCGATAGCCCATATAATACTTATCTTTATCCGGGTTTACCGCCAACGCCAATTTGTAATCCGGGCAAGGCCTCGATTGAAGCGGTGCTTAATCCTGAAGAGCATGATTTTATTTATATGGTCGCCGATGGCACGGGCGGCCATGTATTCGCATCAAGCTTGCGCGAGCACAATGCCAATGTTGCCAAATGGCGTAAAATTCGCGCCAATAGCGGCGAGTAGGTTTTTTTATGGATCATGCGTCCTTTATCGAGCTTCCATTTAAGCGGGAACAAGGCGTTGCGTCTTCGGATAGCAATGATGATAAATTTCCGGAAAGCTTGCCGCGCCATTTCATAAAGCATTACACCAAAGAAAAAGCCAAAATATTTGACCCCTTTCTCGGCCATGGTACGAGCGCGTTTGTTGCCGAGGCGCTGGGGCGTATTCCTTATGGCATAGAAGCCGATCGAGGGCGCTATGAATGGAGCGCCGGACAGAGCCCGCACTGGCAAAATATTCATCACGGCGACGCGGCAGATATGGCGAAAATGGGTTTGCCCAAAATGGATTTTTGCGTAACATCGCCGCCTTATATGATGGCTGACGACAATTGGAATCCTCTTTATGATGGGGATGCCCGTCATGATGGCTATGAGAAATATCTCAAGAAAATGAAGAAGATTTTTGCCTGCCTGCCTCTTGTGATGAAGAAGAATGCCTTTGTAATTGTTCAATGCGACAATATTTGCGGCAAGACCTATACGCCGCTTGTCCGCGATTTTTCCAGCGTAATTTCCGCTTCGCTCAATCCAGTTGGCGAGACAATCGTCAAATGGAAAAATGGGCCAGAAGGCTATCCCCTGACCCATTGTCTTATTTTTAAGAATAATAAATAGCTGTGACGCCGCCCTATTTTGCTCTGGAGCTTTCAAGCATCCATGCGGCTTTTTCATGCGTGGCAATGCGCCCGACCATGAGATCGACTGTGGCTTCGTCGCCAGCGTCCTCGGCAGTTTTCAAAACATCATAAAGCGTTTTAACAATGGCGCGGTTATCCTCGGCTAGTATTTGCACCATGCTTTGCTCATCGGGTGTTTGACCGGATGGTGTAAGGCTCGCGTCCTTAATAAGCTCTTCAGGGTTGTTGGGCGCAAAAGCGCCGATGGCGCGCATACGCTCGGCAATGACATCAAGCGCGCCCCAGATTTCGGTGTATTGCTCTTCGAATAGAGTGTGCAGCGTTTTAAAATGCGGCCCTGTCACATTCCAATGAAAGCTGTGGGTTTTAAAGTATAGGACAAAAGAATCGGCCAAGGCTTTTTGCAAGGAATCGGCTACTTTTTTGGAACTCATATTATTTCTCCGGATTAAAATTATTTAAAGCACAATAACAACTATGCCTGTGACATTAAAAGTCAAACGCATGAGTGCGTGCTTATAGTTCCCTTATTTCTTTTTACCGGTATTATCTTTAGAGCCTGTGCTCGACCCGCTGCTATAATAGCCTCCGCCAGAACCGCCTGTGCTGCCACCTAAGCCCATGCCGGGTGCATTGAGCGATGGCGCAGCTGCGGGTTTTGTTTCCAGCGCATGACGCCGTGCTAGCTGCGGCGCGAATTGTAGGCTGGACGGGCTGGCATCGCCTAGTATACAGCCTGTGGTGCTTTCATCGCCAAGATCATCACGGTGCGCCGGCTGTCCGGCGATACAGTTTTTAATGAAATACCCAAAGGCAGCCAAAGGATTTTCAATTTTTTCAGATTGGATGATCTCATTGCGGTAAGGGTCATCACTGAACATGAGTGGGACTTGATAGGCTTGCCCAATATGGCCATCTTTGACGCAGCCAATATGGATTAACGCGCTCATGTCGAGAAACTGGTAATATTCCGGCTCGACGGGAATGTTGAGGTCGATATAGTCCATATCGGCATATTCAATCGTGAATAGCCCGTTTTGCGTATCAAAAACTATACCGGCAACTTTCTTGGTAAAGTTCTCGCTCGCAATAAGTCCAGCTTCGCCGCTCTGTGTGAACAATAAATCTATGTTCATTCCTGATCCTGTTCCGTATACTCTTTCGAGTGCCTATGGGCTATTATTACAACCATTCTACCAGAATTTATATAAGTTTTTCATGTGCGGTTTAACAGGCCTATTGGCAATAAATACATCTCTTTCTCCAAAAGAGCTTCATAGAGCAGCGGCGAAAATGCTGGAAAGTCTTGTTCACCGTGGCCCCGATGCGGGTGATCTGTGGCAAGACCCTAATGCGGCTTGTGTGCTTGGTCACCGTAGACTTTCGATTATAGATTTATCCGCATGCGGCGCTCAGCCAATGGAATCGTCCTCGGGGCGTTATATGATTGTCTTTAATGGCGAAATTTATAATTTTCTCGATCTGCGCCGTGACCTTGAAGCCAAGGGCGCCATTTTCAAAGGCCGCTCCGATACCGAAGTGATGCTGGCCGCCATCGAGATGTGGGGTCTTAATCAGGCGCTGCAAAAATTCAATGGCATGTTTGCTTTTGCGCTTTGGGATCGTAAAGAGCGTGATTTGCATCTGGTGCGTGACCGCCTTGGTAAAAAGCCGCTCTATGTTGGCTGGGCAGGGAAATCTCTGGTTTTTGGATCGGAGCTGAAGGCTTTGTGCGCGCATGGAGATTTTAAGCGGGAACTTAATAAGGACGCCTTGGCGCTTTACATGCGCTACTCAAGCGTGCCCGCGCCGCATAGTATTTATAAAAATTGCTGGAGTTTGCCGGCGGGGCATCGCCTGAAAATCAGTCTTGGCTCAATTGCGGCGGGCAGTGATTTATCCACGCAGATGGAGCCTTATTGGAACCATCTCGAAGTTTTGCAGCAATCGCGCCAGCGTAAAATTGATGGCCGTGATGAACAGGCGATCATTAGTGAATTTGAAGCGCTTCTTGGCGATTGCGTTGAAGAGCGCATGATGTCCGATGTGCCGCTTGGCGCGTTTCTTTCTGGCGGAATTGATAGCTCCGCCGTTGTAGCGCTGATGCAGGCGCGCTCGCGCAGCAAGATTAAAACTTATTCCATAGGGTTTTCCGTTGATGGATTCGATGAGGCAGTTTACGCCCGAAAAGTGGCCTCGCATTTAGGCACAGATCATCACGAGCTTTATGTTGGCGGTTCGGACGCGCTTGCTGTTATTCCGCATCTCTCAAGTATGTATGACGAGCCCTTTGCCGATATATCCGCGATCCCGACATATCTTGTGTGCAAATTCGCGCGGCAAGATGTGACGGTGGCGCTTTCCGGGGATGGCGGGGATGAAATGCTGGGCGGTTATAACCGTCATGTGCTTGGCCCGAAAATATGGAACAAGATGCGCTATATGCCCGGCTTTGCGCGGAGCGCTCTGGCAGGAATGATTCACGCCGTTCCGACAAATCGCTGGAACGGCCTTATCAAAAACATACCGCAAGCCGGCACGCGGATTCATAAAATCGGAGACATTTTGAGTAAAGGATCGGAGAGTGAAATTTACACTGCGCTGGCCAGTACATGGGATGATCCTGCCGCGCTGGTGAAAGGCGCAAGCGAGCCATTAATTCCGCTGACCGATCCGGCGCAGCAACCCGAGAACATGTCTTTCGCCGAAAAGATGATGTATTGGGACGCGCTCTCATATTTGCCCAATGATATTTTGGTAAAGGTAGACCGCGCCTCCATGGCGGTATCACTCGAGGCGCGCGCGCCGCTATTGGACAGAAAAATATATGAGTATGTCTGGAGCTTGCCGGAAAGTGTAAAAATTAAAGACGGCAAGGGCAAATGGCTCTTGCGCGAAGTGCTGGCGCGCCATGTGCCGCGCGAATTATTCGAGCGTCCGAAGCAGGGCTTTGCCATGCCTGTTGGTGATTGGCTGCGCGGTGATTTGCGCGACTGGGCCGAAGTGCTGCTCGACGAAAAATCGCTTAAGGGCGATGATATTTTAGACGCTGGATTGGTGCGAAAAATATGGGCCGAGCATCAAAGCGGTCATGGTAATCATGCCGAGCGCCTTTGGAGCGTACTGATGTTCCAGAGCTGGAAAGAAAAATGGTTGGGCTAGGGATGAGCAACGGAAAAAAACTTCTTTATATATTTGATCATCTGGATTGGCAAAGCCGTATGCCTGTGGCGCTTGCCGCTCGTGAGGCAGGCTATAATATTTCGATGGGCATTGTCGGCGTTGATGAAGATGATCAGATCGAAGGGCTGGAGGGGTTTGATGTTCTCATGCTGCGCAAACCTAAAAATAAGTTCGGGCCTTTGAGTGTGCTGCGTACAATTCTCGATATTCGCGCCACGATTAAAAATATAAATCCGGATTTACTTCATACCGTAACGCTAAAATATAGCTTTCTTGTCGGGCTGGCCTCGCTTGGGCTGCGGGGGTATCGCTTGCTGTATACTATTGCGGGTCTGGGATTTGTATTTCGCACGGCTGGCGCGAAGCCAACCATACTGCGCTATGCGCTCAGCCCGCTATTAAAGCTGGTGCTGAAAAATCCGCAGGCCGATCTGATATTTCAAAATCCAGATGACCGCGATTTGCTGGTGGAAACAAATTATGTGCGCTATGAGCAAACGCACCTTGTGATTAGCTCTGGTGTGGATCTGGATAAATTTAAACCTGTGCCTGAGCCGCAAAGTGATCTGCCGATTGCCCTGATGCCAACGCGCCTTGTACATGAAAAGGGTGTGTCTATTTTTGTCGAGGCGGCGCGCATGCTTCATTCCAAGGGCATCAAGGCGCGCTATCAAATTGCAGGCGGCCTGACCACGCATAATCCGCGCGCGATTAGCGAGGTAGAGATGCAAGCATATATTAAAGATGGCATTGTTGAATGGCTGGGGCGCGTGGATGATATGCCCGCCGTTCTGAGCAGCGCTGCGGTGATTGTTTACCCCTCATATTACGGTGAGGGCGTGCCGCGCGTGACGATCGAGGGCTGCGCTATGGGACGCCCGATTATCACGACCAATCATCCTGGGTGTAAAGAGACGGTGCCCAATGGAGAAAATGGTTTTCTGGTTCCTGTCAGAAATGTGGAGGCCACCGCCAAAGCGATGGAGCGGCTTTTAACTGATAGGGCGCTGCGCCAACAGATGGGAAAAGAGAGCCGCCACCTAGCCGAGCAGGCTTTTGATGTGAAGGCAATCGTGAGCCAAACGCTGGCGCTTTATGAAATAGTTTTAAAGCGCAAATAATTTAAGGAATAACGATGGCGTTTTCAACGGCGTCACGGCCATTGGTGAGGGTAACCGTTATGGTTTCACCACTAAAGGGCAAGCTGCCGTCATCTTTGGGCGCGAACTCTTCCAATAAAAAAGGCGGGATAGGCATTTTCACAATGGCTGTATTTGCACTGTTAGCGGCGTTGGAAAAATCCGGTTTTTCCTGCAGTGTAAACTCCCCGATCTCGATAAATAAATCGGCGTGGTCGAAGCCATTTTTACTAAAGGCGCTAATGACCACGGCATCTTTCGTTACCACGACATTTTCAATTTTCACATGCGGATGATCTTTTTGCGGCAGTTTGGCGCGGGCGAAATCAACAAGGCGTGCTTGCGGCGAGGTTTTGCTCTCTCCAGCTTCAAGCTTAAGTTCCAAGGGCAGAGAAATAGGGATGCAGATATCTTTACAGGCCATGGTATCAAGGCGGGCTCTGATAGTGGCGGGCTTGGCCGGATCTTTCACGGTAATATCAAGCGGATAGCTCACATCGCCATCATAGCCAAAAGTTGTCAGGCCAAGCTCGTTAAAGCGTTTGGGCGGCGGGAAGAATAGAGTGGCGCTTTCTATATTTTCGGCGCCTTCTAAAAGGGTAAAGCGCGGCGGAAGACCAGATTCGCCAGGGCTGCGCCAATAGCTATGCCAGCCGGGGGCGAGGCGCGTTTGTATGGCAGCGCTGATTATACCATCACTTGGGACGCTATCCGTGGCGCTTAAGAGCTTCGCTTGCATCTCCGCGCTGGAAACCCAAGGAATTTCCACTGCGGCGCTGGGCTTGGCTGAAAACAGCAGGAGGGCGCAAAGACCTATAAGAAACACTTTCATCATTCCTTATTCTACTATAAAAAGAGGCATGGTGAAAATTGAAAAAGATGAAGCGGCCTATCTTGCCGGTAAGCTATTGCTGGCGATGCCCGCTATGGGCGATCCGCGCTTTCATAAATCGGTGATTTATCTTTGCGCCCATGATGCGCAGGGCGCAATGGGGCTTGTTATCAACCAACTTTTGCCCGATGTTGAATTTAGTGAATTATTAGAGCAGTTAAAGGTTGTCTCTGACATCACAATTGACCGCTCCGCTTTGTCGACGCCTGTAATGCATGGCGGGCCTGTTGAAGGTGCGCGCGGCTTTTTGCTCCACTCGGATGATTTCATTAAACCTGATACCATAAAAGTTGATGGCGGCATTTCTGTTACGGGCACTATCGATGCCTTGAAGGATCTGGCGCTTGGACAAGGGCCAAAAGAACGTCTCTTTATCCTCGGCTACGCAGGATGGAGCGCCGGACAGCTCGATCAGGAATTACAGCAAAATGCGTGGCTTATTGTGGACGCCGATCCAGAGCTCGTCTTTCACAATGACGTAAACGCGAAATGGGATTTGGCGATGAAAAAACTGGGCATTGATCCGGCTATGCTATCGGCTATTGGCGGGCGTGCTTAAGGCGTGATTTCGCGCGCTTATTTCTGACTTGGCAAGTTTTGATGCACATGGCATCATAAAAGCAGTAGGATTTACATTCCCTTTTTTTACTTTTTCAAGAGCTTGCCGCCATGGATGCCCCGAATAATAACACAGGTTTAAGACGTTTTAGTAATGCGTTTACCTTTTCCATTCAAGGTTTCCGCGCCGCTTTTCGCTCAGAAGAAGCGTTCCGGCAGGAAGTTTTTGTCGCGCTTGCCATGATACCGCTCGGCCTTTGGATTGGCGAAAGTGGCGTTGAGAGAGCGCTTATGATCGGCAGCGTTGTGATGGTGCTGATTGTCGAAATTCTCAATACCGCTATTGAGCGCGCCATTGACCGTATTTCTTTAGAAAAACATGATTTGTCCAAAGAGGCCAAAGATATGGGCTCTACGGCTGTATTTCTTATGCTGGTGACAACAGGTGTTGTGTGGGCGCTGATTATTCTGCCGAAAATTTTCTAGATATAATCTTCAATGCACGTTCCGAAAAGAACATGGTCTTGCCATGCGCCGTTGATGTGTAGATAGCGCTTCGCCAAACCTTCTTTCTCAAAACCATTCTTTAAGAGTAATGAAATGCTGCGCGCATTACCAAGAAGGCAGGCGGCGTTAATGCGGTGAAGCTTTAGGTTTTCGAAGCAATAGGCTTTGGTGAGCTGCAGTGCCTCGCTCATGAAACCTTGTCCTTCATGGCTCTTATCTATCCAATAGCCAATGGCCGCATATTGCGCGGCTCCGCGGCAAATATTGTTAATATTCATGCCGCCGATCAGGGTGTTATCATATTTAAATATCAAAAGCGCATGGGCGCGCTCTTCATGCCATTCTTTTTGCTGGCGGTGCAGGCGGGTTTTGTAGAAGTCCTGAGAAAGTGAATCTGTGGCCCAGCTTGGCTCTAAAGGCTTTAAGCGCGTTTCATTGCGCCCCCGAACATCCGCCCATTGCGCCCAATCGGAAAGCTGCGGCGGTCGAAGGTAGAGGCTCTTCCCCTCTAGTAATACCGAAGGCATGGATTTTTCAGGCATAAGAATCTGCGGCCACACCATAGAAAATCCTTTAAATTAAGCCGCCATTTTTTGTGAAAGTCGCGATTTAATCGCATCGAAATTTTCGAGTTTTTGCAAAGGCCCTAGCGCGGCCAGCGTTGGTGCGCTAGAGAAAATTTTCTGTGCTACGGCCTTGATCTTGTCTTTGTTCAAGCTCTCGATATGCGTAGTCAGCTGTCCGATATCAAGAACTTTATCGCGGAATAAAAGATATTTGGCTTGTTGGTCAGCGCGGCTCATCATGGATTCACGCCCCATAATGATGCTTGATTTCATCTGCATGCGCGAGCGCTCGACTTCGGCTTCAGTGAGGTCAGAGCAAATTTTTTGTACTTCTTCGCACATCACAGGTATAAGCTCGGGCAAATCTTTTGGGCCGGTTCCGGCATAAATTCCAAATTGTCCGTCATCCATATAGGCAGAGTGGAAAGAAAAGACGGAATAAACAAGGCCGCGCTTTTCGCGAATTTCTTGAAACAGTCGGGACGACATGCCGCCGCCAAGAATGGCCGAGAGTGCTTGGGCTGAGTAATATTCCTCAGAGACGCGCGGGACACCTTGAAAGCCAAGAATAATATGGCTTTGCTCCAGCTCTTTTTGTGTGCGGTGTTCGCCGCCATTGTAATTGGCGGGGACTTTTGGCTGCGCTGAATTGGCGGGCAAATTGTTGAATTGCGCTTTAACTTGGGTAACAAAATCCTCATGCTTAATGGCGCCAGCGGCCGAAATCACAAGATTGTCCGGTGTGTAGAGCCGCTGCACATATTCCATCAATGTGTCGCGGCGCATGTTGGAGATGATCTCGGCGCGGCCAAGAATAGGAGCGCCAAGCGCTTGCCCCGGATAGGCAATTTCATAGTAATTATCAAAGACAAGATCGTCCGGCGTATCATAGCACATGCCGATTTCTTGCAAAATAACGTGACGCTCACGCTCAATTTCGCTCTCGGGCATGTTGGAGTTTTGCATCATATCTGCCAGCACATCCAGTGCAACCGGCACATGCTCGGCCAAGAGATGCATGTGGTAGCTCGTAACTTCGCGGCTTGTGTAAGCGTTCATAGAACCGCCGACATTTTCAATCTCTTCGGCTATGCTGGAGGCGCCTCGGCGCGCTGTTCCCTTGAAGAGCATATGCTCCACCATGTGGGCGGCGCCGTTATAGGTCATATCCTCATTGCGCGTGCCAACGCCAACCCAAACGCCAAGGGCTACGGAACCAACGGAAGCGACCTCATCAGTGATGATGCGTAGGCCGTTATCTAATTTTGTCATTTGTATAGTCATAGATGCGTTTTTAAGGCATATCAACGGCTTTGGCAAGGGGCGCACAAACAAGAATACCCCGCTTTAATTTAAAAGCGAGGTATCCCATGTTTTTCAGTAATGTAGCTTTTTCCGAAAAATTATGCAGCGAGGTGGTAAGCGTCTTGACGCTCAAAGATCTCTTTAATCTGCTTCTTTTGGTCGCCGTCTTTTGGTTTTACAGCCAAAAGAACAGAACCGTTTTTAATGTGGTCTTCGTAAATTTTTGCTTCGTGCTCAGGAATACCGGAGCCGATCAAACCGCCCAAAAGACCGCCTGTCACAGTACCCGCGCCAATACCAGCCAATGCAGATACAACAGTACCGGCAACAACGATATTAAGACCAGGGATGGCAATAGCTGTAGCCGTTGCCAATGAACCGATCAATGCACCGATAATACCACCAGCAGTGGCACCAGCAGCAGCGCCTTCATCAAGCTTTGTGCCTTCTTCAATGTTAAAAGAATTACCGCGTGTTTCATCTGTTACAACGAGACTGATTTGATCATCGGTTATGCCGATCATTTCAAGTTCGCGAAGTGAAGCCTCTGCGGCCATACGTGTTTTAAATGTTGCTGTTACTAAACTCATTGTCTTCATCCTTTGTTTAAAAGTTGTATGACTAGCAAACTCTAATACTGGAATGAAAGTTCCGCGCGCGCTAAAAAAAATTAAACGCGGGAGTTTTTGCGGATGTAATCCTGAATTTTTTTGAGGTCGTTGGCAATCGGCATGAAAAACTCCGGTCTATCCAGCAAATCCGCCATGCGCTCCGGTAATTCAGGGCGTATGCCGATAGCTTTTTCCACGGCGTCCGGAAATTTGGAGGGGTGGGCGCAGGCAAGGTTTATAATCGGCACGCTTGGATCATCTTTGGTCGCGAGCGCGCCATATAAACCAACGGCTGTATGCGGATCGATGATGATGCCTGTTTCTTCATAGCATTTGCGGATAATAGCAATTGTTTGATCGTCGTCGCAGCGATGCGCTGAGAATTCTGCGCGCGCTTTTTTCATCTGCTCTTCGCTGGCTTTGAATTTTCCATTCTTTTTGAAATCATTCATTGCGCCCGTGAGCGCCATGGGATCGCGCCCCATAAGATCGAATAAATAGCGCTCGAAATTACTGGAGATCTGGATATCCATAGAAGGGCTGAGCGATGGGGCGATGTGCCCGAGCTTCATCTCGCCCGTTTCGAAAAAGCGCGTTAGAATATCATTGCGGTTCGTCGAAATAATCATGCGCTTGATCGGCACGCCCATATGTTTGGCGACGTAAGCTGCAAATATATTGCCGAAATTTCC
>JBBKXC010000151.1:0-4422 GCA_037969275.1 Bdellovibrionales bacterium
CCCATAACAGAATCCGCTGACCCAGCCAAAGCGGCACAGGATATTCTGGCGAGCCTCAACTAATGGCCAAAGTCAAAATCTGCGGCATTACAGATCCACAAAACTTGCACGCCTCAATAAAGGCAGGGGCGCGCTTTGTTGGATTTGTATTTTATCCACCCTCCCCGCGCGCTGTTACTCTGGACATTGCAGCATCACTGGCGCGTATGCTGCCGACTGGCGTGCGCTCTGTCGGACTTTTTGTTGATCCCGATGATGCTCTATTAGAGCGGGTCATTAATAATGTGCCCCTTGATATGATCCAGCTCCATGGAAAAGAACCGCCAAGCCGCGTCGCCGAGATCAAAGCCCGCTACCCTCTTGAGCTCATGAAAGCTATTCCGGTGGCAGAGAGCGCCGATTTGC
This sequence comes from Bdellovibrionales bacterium, assembly GCA_037969275.1. Taxonomy (GTDB): domain Bacteria; phylum Pseudomonadota; class Alphaproteobacteria; order Micavibrionales; family Micavibrionaceae; genus UBA2638. The sequence goes on from JBBKXC010000151.1 coordinate 406, forward strand.
GCCCGCTTAAATCCTATGAGGCCACGGCGGATTGGATACTTTTTGATGCCAAATCAGCCAAAAACGACTTACCGGGCGGCATGGGACAGACATTCGATTGGAAAATATTATCCGGCCAATCTTTTTCAAAGCCATGGATGCTTTCGGGCGGTTTAACAATCAAGAATGTCGCAGATGCCATTCGCCAATTAAAGCCTGATGCTATTGATGTTTCCAGCGGAGTCGAGCGCAGCCGCGGTATAAAAGATCCAGAAAAAATTAAGGCTTTCATTCAGGCCGCAAAAGGGTCATAAATAGCCCCCATGAACACACAAAGCCCAACCAATACATTTAAAAACGGCCCCGACGAGCACGGGCATTTCGGACGATATGGTGGGCGCTATGTCGCCGAAACCCTTATGCCGCTAATCCTCTCAGTAGAACAAGCCTATTACGCCGCCAAAGAAGACCCCGCCTTTTGGGACGAGTTTAATATGCTGGCGCGCGATTACATTGGCCGCCCTTCCCCGCTTTATTTCGCAGGCCGCGTTACCGAGCACCTTGGCGGCGCCAAAGTATATTTTAAGCGCGATGAGCTCAATCACACTGGCGCGCATAAAATCAATCACTGCATCGGGCAGGTATTGCTCGCCAAGCGCATGGGCAAAACGCGCATCATTTGCGAGACCGGCGCGGGTCAGCATGGCGTTGCAACGGCTACAGTTTGCGCTCTTTTTGATCTCCCCTGCACCGTATTTATGGGCGCTAAAGATATGGAGCGCCAAGCACCCAATGTGTTCCGTATGAAGCTTCTCGGCGCCGAAGTGCGCGGCGTCAAGGATGGCTCGGCCTCATTGAAAGATGCGATGAATGAGGCGCTGCGCGATTGGGTCACCAATGTGCGCGATACATTTTATATCATCGGAACAGTTGCTGGCCCCCACCCCTTCCCTATGATGGTGCGTGATTTCCAATCCGTAATAGGCAATGAGCTGCGCGAGCAGATGATGGAGCGCGAGGGGCGCTTGCCAGATACACTCGTGGCTGCAATAGGCGGTGGTTCTAACGCAATGGGGCTTTTCCACCCATTTCTAGATGAGCCGGATGTCAGCATGATTGGCGTTGAGGCCGGAGGCCACGGCGTCATGAGCGATCAACACGCAGCTTCGCTCAATGGCGGTAAGCCCGGCGTATTGCACGGTATGCAAAGCTATTTCCTTCAAGATGAGGATGGCCAAATTCAAGAAGCGCACTCAATCTCGGCGGGGTTGGATTATCCAGGCATCGGCCCTGAGCATGCTTGGCTCTTCGATCAAAAGCGCGTCAATTATGTCTCTGTAACCGATGATGAAGCGCTTGAGGCCTTTCAGCTCTGCACGAAATTAGAAGGCATTATTCCGGCGCTAGAGCCTGCGCACGCTTTTGCGCAAGTCATTAAAACTGCGCCCACACTGCCAAAAAATCACATATTGGTGATGAATATGTGCGGGCGCGGCGATAAGGATATTTTCACTGTTGCCGAAAAACTAGGGGTGACATTGACATGAGTGGATATGAAGTCAAAGCAGGCCTTGCAGAAGTCGATACATTTGATGTTGTCGGCGTTTCAATAGTGACCGATAACACGAAGGCCGCAGAGGATATTAACGGCCTCTGGGAACGCTTTTTCAAGGAAAGTACCGGTCAATATGTACCGGACAAAGCCAATGACAACATCTACGCCGTCTATAGTGATTACGAGGGCGACCACGAAGCGCCATATAGGCTGACAATCGGCTACCGCGTCACAGGGGCGCAAACACCGGATCAAATGACCCGCGTAAATATTATTGATCAACAATATGTCATCATGAGCGCCGCAGGCGAGCAGCCCAAAGCTTTAATGGAAACATGGGAAGCAGTTTGGAGCGGCGACCTTCCCCGATCATTTCGCACAGATTTCGAGCTTTACGGCCCCCGTTTTTTCGAAGACGGCGTTAATGAAGTACTGATCCATATCGGGATTAATGACGCATGAGCCGCCCGATCAACAGAATTGAAACTGCATTCAAAAAATGTAAAGAAGAGACGCGTAAGGCTCTTATCACCTTTATTACCGCGGGTGATCCCGATTATACCACTTCGCTTTCCGTACTTAAGTCACTCCCCGCTGCAGGGGCAGATATTATTGAGCTTGGCATGCCTTTTACCGATCCCGGCGCCGATGGAACTGTGATCCAGCTGGCAAACCAGCGCGCACTTAAAAGCGGTGCAACTATGGTTCAAACGCTGCGTATGGTGGGCGATTTCAGAAAAGAAAACGCAAGCACACCACTGGTTCTCATGGGTTATTTCAATCCCGTTCTCGCCTATGATCTTGAGCGCTTCACCCAAGACGCACATGATGCTGGCGTTGATGGTCTTATCATTGTTGACCTACCGCCCGAGGAAGATAAAGAATTGCGCGGCCTTTGCCATGATGTGGGCATTGACCTTATTCGCCTTATCACGCCAACCAGCGATGAAAAGCGTTTGCCCATATTACTCGAGGGCGTTTCCGGTTTTCTTTATTACGTCTCGATTACCGGCGTGACAGGTACTGCCAAGCCTGATTTAGACACTCTAGCACCGCATATCGAGCAAATTCGTAAATTAAGCGATCTGCCTATTGCGATTGGCTTTGGCATTAAAACGCCCGAGGATGCGGCGCATATGGCGAAAATTGCCGATGCTGTCGTGGTGGGCTCTGCCATTGTCCAAACGATTGAAAAATCTAAGAAATTCGAAGCTGCGACGGCGGTTTCTATTAAGGTTAAAGCACTCTCGAAAGCGCTTTAAGCTTGACAAGCCCCCCTTAAAATTGCGAATTTGGGCGGCTAAAAAACAAATAAAGAGATCCCAATGAATTGGCTGACCAATTTTATTCGCCCGCGTATTAATTCCATCGTTTCCTCCAAGGAAGTGCCGGATAATCTGTGGCAGAAATGCCCGTCTTGCGAGGGCATGCTGTTCCACCGCGATCTCGAGGAAAGCAGCAAGGTTTGCTATCATTGCGGCCATCATTTGCGCATTTCTGTTAAAGAGCGCCTTGCCATTATGTTTGACGGCGGTTCTTACGAGAAACTCGAACTGCCCAAAGTGGCGCTTGACCCTCTTAAATTTAAGGATCAGAAAAAATATATCGACCGTCTCAAAGATTCCCAGCATAAAACCGGCCTAAAAGACGCGATGACTTTGGCGCGCGGTACAATCGGCGGGCAAAAAGTTGTTATAGCTGCCTTTAATTTCAGCTTTATGGGCGGCTCAATGGGCATGGCTGTGGGCGAGGCTATTGTAAGGGCTGCCGAAATTGCCGTTAAGGACAAAGCCGCGCTCATTACCATTCCATCCTCCGGCGGCGCGCGTATGCAAGAAGGCATGCTGTCCCTTGTACAAATGCCGCGGTCTATTATTGCCGTCGAGATGGTGAAGGATGAAGGGCTTCCTTATATTGTGCTGCTCACCGACCCAACAACGGGGGGCGTGAGCGCTTCATTTGCCATGGTTGGTGATATTCATTTGGCCGAGCCTGGCTCGACAATTGGGTTTGCTGGTCGCCGCGTTATCGAAGAAACCGTGCGCGAAACTTTGCCGCCTGATTTCCAGACAGCGGAATATCTGCTGGAACGCGGCATTGTTGATATGGTTGTACCGAGAGGCGAGCTGCATGAGACACTCTCGCGCATTCTTGACCTCTTAATGAACCGCAGCGGCGGATCAAAGGGCGGCGCTGGTAGTTATGGCGGCAAGCCAAACGGCGCAGCATCAGCGCAAGGAACAAAGGGCGCTGCAAATGGCAAATCGAGCGGCAGCCGGGCTAGCGCACAGGCGCGTAAGGCTTTAACGATTAAGAAAGCCGAAACCCAAGCTTTGCCCCCAAACAAGTCAAAGCACAAATCCACCAAAATAGCGGTATGATATTATAAAGCGCTTGGTTTAAACCATCATGCACAAGGCCGATATCAGACATCCCGATAAGACCCTGCACAATAAATTGCTGGCTCTCTACACGTTGAACCG
>JBBKXC010000152.1:0-8840 GCA_037969275.1 Bdellovibrionales bacterium
GAAAGCCCGCCCATCTGATCAAAAGCGCCAAGCCCGTATTTAGCCGCGCGCGAAACGCCGTAACCAACCATGCTTGCATGGCTGGCGTCTTGGAACATATTGGCGTCAACAAAAAGCAAACCGCCATGGTAGGTCACTTGCTGCGCTGTCTCGCGATAATCCAAATCATAGGTAACCGGTAAACCGAGTGTGTTATGCACACCCTCAACGGCGGCGGGCAAAATATTAGTAATTGTTTCTGCATTGCTCGCAATAATGTCAACGCCGATATAATGCCTAAAGCGCAAATAATCATTTGCCCATCCGCCCAGCGCATCCAGAATCGGCTGCGGTAATAAAATATTGTAGTGGCAGTTCGAGCTGAGAATACAATCATCCACTGCGCCCGAATTTTTGGCCGCGTCAATAATCTCGTTACCGGCTTGCTGAAAGCCGTTAAAAATATCGACTGGAATAGCGGCTTGCGCGCCGGGGTCTGCGATACCGCCGCCAAGATCAAGGCCAATACCGCCGACAGCCGCCATGCCCGCATCAACGCTTTGCTGCACGGTTTGCGCATCAACGCCGTATTTTGCGTAATAGGCATAGCCCACGAGCCCAACAACAAGCGCAAAGAAGGCTGGCGAATCAAAGGCGGACTCGCCCACTCCTGTCCAAAAACCCTTCATCATGTCGTAATAGCCAACGCCCGCCTGCGTCGTCAGCGCGCCATTTTGGCCCATCAAATTACCGACACTTTTCAGAATTTCGTTATAATCACCCTCAGCTTCGGCGCTTGAGACGCCATTGACGGAGGATTGCGCAAAGGCCGAGCGGATATCCCCAAGCTGGTTTTTAAAACGATCAAGCTCGGCAGGGTCTATCTTTTTAACAATCCGTTTTTTCTGCGCCCCGCCCTCAAGAGAAGAGACTAGATCTTCGCTAAATGCGCATAAGGGACGGAAATGATTGATGACAGATTGCAATTCGGCTGCGCTGGCTTGCCCGTCTTTTTGCAGGCTCTCAAGTACAAGCGATAAAACAGCATATTCCTCGGCAATGTTTTCGACCGGATTGGAAAGCTCCATAGCCGCTTCCATATAATGGCTATGGCGCCAAACATCATAATTGGTTTTGGACGCGATAAAGGGCGTCAGCGCGCTCGCGGCCATATTCAAATTGTCCATTTTTTGCGCGGGGCTAAGGCTGAACTCCTTTGCAGCTAGCGCGCATTGAAACCGCGCATCTCCTCGTAAAATATCGGCCTGCGCGCGAATATCCTTGAGCCGCTCTTGTGCCTTTTCTTCAACTTTTGCGCCGCGAATTATTTCATCGATACCATCCACCGCGGGCAGCAAGCTGTAAAACGCTTTTGTCTCTTGCGCGCTTAAATGTACTTTTGCCGCGCTGCGCTCTTCATAACGGTTATTCGTAACGCTATTCAAAACGTTCCAAAAAACATACGCCGCTTGTTTCTGGTAAGGGCCAGTAAACTCCGCTGCGCCGTATATGTGCTCATCCAGGGCGAGTACAAATCCCTTCTCAGGCTCATAAGACGTTCCCGGAATACTGGCGACCGTTTTAATACTGGGCTCTTCTTGCCAAAACTCGGCGTCATTGCCCCAAACATCGTTTTCCTTCATCTTACGCTCACCCTTAAGGTGACACTCAAGTGAAGCGGCCTCGGCCAGTTTCTCATCAATATATTGAGGGATTTCCAATTGGCCAGTGGTCGCAAAGCGCGAAATATAATGCCCTGTACGGCGCGCATCTTTGTCCATGGAGGCCGCAATTGGTTGACGCAGAAAATGCAAAAGGCCGCGCAGCTCTTTACGTGTCATCTGCGCCACATCATCGCCCGCCTTTATTGCGGTGAATGGCGAGGCCAGTGTCTCAAGCGCCGCCGCGCCATGTTTCGAGCGCACATCAAAACTACCGCCCGCGCTATGTTTGATCTCCAGATCATAGCGCTGCGCAATTTTCTTATCGGCAGGCATAAGGCGAAAATGGTTCAAGAAACCGTAGGTGTTTGTGTCACTCATTATTATAGTACTCAGAAATATTTAGTGTTATCGGCGGTTAAAGCGCCCTTATCGGTCGAGCTGCGCCACGCAGGCCGGAACAATTTCCCGCGCCATCTGGCCACTCATAATGACAGTCCCCGCTTGCCTATCGACAGTGAACAGGTTTAACCCGTGATAATCACTCAGATGCTCAAGCGCCTTTTCATTAGCGGTCGTCACCGTTCTCGTGCTTTTTGCAAGAACAGCCATTGCGCGCCGCACTGTATCCGGGTCGCTGTTATTCAAACTACCAAGGCCAGCATGCGCAACGCTGAGCGCGCCTTCTGTCACCAATAATTGACGCCCTTGCTGGCTCGGACAATAAACAAGCAGCGTATCGCAATCAAAATTGCGCAGCGTAATGTCACCATGGCGTGTACCCGTAACCGGGATATCAATCACATTTTGTCTATAAGGAGAGTAATTCTGGAAGATCGGCGCCAAATTGCGGTCGGGCTTCGCAAATTCCTGTTCCTGCATCGTGCAAAAAGTCTCATAAGGAACGCCCGTCTTTTCCGCAGGATCATCACCCGCAGCCAGCGCCATAGTGGCCAGTGCGCTCATCGACATAGCCAATGTAATACCGCAAATTTGCTGGAATGCTGGGCTAAGACTTTGTTTTTTTGACATGGTGTCCCCTTTTATGGATCGGTGCGTTTCTAGTTGAAAATAATTCGCATTTAGCTATTGACACTGATAATCATTCTCAACATAGTTGTCAACCGAGAATAGTTCTCATTACCATTTTTTTAAAGGAAAGATAGAGCAATGTCAGATGGCGACAAAAAGAAGTCATTTCTATCAAAGGTCTTCAATAAGAAAACCGCTATGAAGGCCGCATGGATGGGGCTTTCCTTTGCTTTTGGATTTGCTGTTGTCGGGGCGTTTGACTTTATTCTCTTCCATCAATTACCCGAAGGATTAGCCTTTATGACCGCGGCGGAGCCTCTCGTCACAGATGTTTTGCGAACGGATGTCGGCGGGTTTTCAGTGGCCGGCATGTTTACAAGCGCCGCCGAGTGGCTCACAAATTATTATCCCGCAGAAATGACCATGACGGATATCGGCAACGGTCTCGCCGCGCAGCAAGGCACCGCCATCCCCGGACTTTAAAGCCGCACCTTAAATTTATTGCGTATTAGACGCGGTCTTAAAGTTTAATGATTCTCTGCGCACTGGATAAGCTCGAATTCGAGCGTTGAGTGATCTATCGAGAATTGGTCATGAAGGATAGCCTTAAGCTCTCCTTTAATGGTGTCCATGCGTGCCTGATCGCCGCTTAGAACCACATGAGCCTCTAGCGCGCTGCGCTTTTCATCCAACCGCCAGATATGAACATGATGCACATTGCTTACCTCTGGATGCGCCTCCATAGCGGTTATCACATCGGCAATTTTAATATGCTCGGGTGTGCCTTCCATCAACAAATGGATGACCTTTGGCATCTCCGCAAAGCCGTGCCAAAGCACATAAGCGGAAATAAGCAGCGTCATCGCGGCGTCGCTCCAGACCCAGCCCCAAAGTATAATCAGCACGCCGCTTACAATCACGCCGACAGAGGCCAGCGCGTCCGTAAGGTTATGCAAGAAGGCCGCGCGCATATTCATGCTGTCTTTTGATTGCGCATAAGTCAGCGCCGCCGTAAATAAATCAACGCCCAGCGCCACCGCCGCCACCCAAATTACGATCCAGCCTTCAATGGCTTGCGGGGCGTAAAAGCGCTGGATGGCCTCGAAAATCAGATAAACCCCTAGCAGCATAAGTGTCGTCAAATTTATCAGCGCTGCAATCGTCTCGGCGCGCTTATAGCCAAAAGTTTTAAGCTCATCAGCAGGCTTTCGTCCTATGCGCACGGCTACAAGCGCTATAACAAGCGAGGCCGCGTCACTGAAATTATGCAGCGCATCGGCAATCAGCGATAGAGAGCCGGAAACGATACCGCCCACAATTTGCACCAATGTAAGCAAAATATTCGCGCCCACAGCCCAGATCAATTTGCGCTCGCTCATGGTTGAGGGGTCGATATGGTGATGGTGATGATGCCCGTGATGAGCATGATCATGTCCGTGGTCGTGATGGTGGTGGCCCATTTACGGTTATTCCTAAAGAAAAAACGCCTTGCGGCGTTTCTTACTAAGTCATTGACTGTTTTACAACAGTTTCGATGGAGCGAGTGAAGGGATTCGAACCCTCGACCCCAACCTTGGCAAGGTTGTGCTCTACCCCTGAGCTACACTCGCGGATCGATAGTTTCGAAGACTATAATCATATTTTAAAGGGATGCAAGTAGAAATATGTGCTCGATGTAATTTATTTTGTTACAAGGCGCAATGAGCGCTATCTGCATTCTAGAACATGCGTGACGCGGCAACGCTGTAACAAATTAAATTAGGGCGAGTAAATTAAAAAATATCGCCAACCTTGATAAGCGGTGCTTTATACCCTAGCGGTTCGCTGTCCGGATAAAGAGCATAAATATAAACATGCGGCGCTTTTTCAATCGCCATGGCAAAATCTATCGGCACTTCGTGATGCATGATAAGCTCTTCCATATCTTCATCATGCCAGACAAGCATAAAAAGACGCTGCTCGCGGTAATACTCGATACGTTTGACAATATCGGGCATAGGGCGATCAGACATAAGCATAATGCGATCATCGCTTAATTTGGAAAGCTCAACATTCATAACGACCCCCCGGGCGTTGGCAGTTTATATTCTGCCACCTGTATATCGGCTGTAACTGTATCTTGAGGCGTCGCGATAACGGGTTCTTCTGGTTTAATCAAGGATGCAATTGAAGAAAACTTTGATGTCAGTGAGCCGCCTTGCTGGGCCGGAGCTGCTGATGCCGTCTTATCCATGCTCATGGCCGGATTCATTTCGTAGTAATTTCTTATGCCCTCATCCGTGATTGAACCGGTATTATAAATACCGCTGGCCACTTTAAGGCTGAGGCAACTGCCTTCAGGGTTCGGGATGTTTTCACCATCTTTAAGCGCAGCCGGATGGCTCGCTTTTGTATCGGGAGGTAGCCCCCCGATAACTTCTTCGAAGGACAAAATTTCCACATCATTGTCACATAAAGCGGCGCGCGCCCTTAAGCTATCCGCTGTCGCAATATACTCACTGCTTTCTGATAATCCACCTGAACCCATTAAAATTTTCCCTAAAGACTTTTTATTATTATGAGGAAATGATACATCTTAAACATTAACAAACCCTTACGAAGCGCCCTGTAATCAAAGCATATGAGTAAAATATGAATAATGCTGCCGAATTAATGCCCCTCCCTATCGACGCAGATACCGTGCTAAAACGACTGGACAAGCTTGGCATTGAATACCACCTCTATGAGCATGAGCCAATTTTCACCGTGGCCGAGGGTGAGCATCTTAAGGCGGATATGCCTGGCATTCATTGCCGCAACCTTTATATGCGCGATAAGAAAAAAGATAATTTCCTGCTCACCGCCGCCAATGAAACGGAAGTTGACCTTAAAAAACTCTCGGATGTGCTTGGCTGCGGGCGTTTATCCTTTGGCTCTGCCGATCGGCTTTGGGAATATTTAGGCATTAGACCCGGCTCGGTTAATCCGTTTACAGTTATCAATGACCCCGAAAACAGCGTAAAGCTCTATCTTGACGCTGCGATGATGAAGGGCGAGCTTATTAATGTACATCCGATGGACAATGCGAAAACGGTCGGACTAGCGCCCGCTGACCTCATCAAATTTCTTGAAGACATCGGCCATAACTATTCTGTTATTGATCTTTCGTCCTGCGCGCCCTAGATATAAGCAAGAGCAGTTAATATTACAGGGGTAAAAGCGCATGTTGATTGGCAATAATAATCAGGATAATCCGCAAATAGCAGACATAGCTTCGGCTTCAGGTCATGTTTTCGATGTGAGCGGCGAGGATTTCGAACAAAAAGTTCTTAAGGCCTCCATGCAAACCCCCGTACTTGTTGATTTCTGGGCGCCTTGGTGCGGCCCTTGTAAGGCGCTTGGCCCCGTATTGGAAAAGCTGGTCAATGATGCTGGCGGGAAAATAAAGATGGCCAAGGTCAATATTGATGAAAACCAAGAACTGGCCCAGGCGCTGCGCATTCAATCCGTTCCTACTGTTTACGCCTTTTTGGGCGGACGCCCTATTGACGCCTTTCAGGGCAGTTTGCCGGAAAGCCAGATTCAAGCCTTTATAGATAAGGCCATCGAAGCCGCGCGCCAGATTGGCCCCGATGCGCTGGACATTCCCGAAGCCCTCAAAGGCGCGGCGCTTGCCCTAGCGGAAGGCGATCTTGGCGGCGCGCAAGGCATCTATATAGAAATTCTACAGATCGACCCTAAAAATGTGGCAGCCTTTGCGGGCATGATCCGCGTTTTGATTGCCGCAGGGCAAATCGACCAAGCCAAAGAAATGGCCGACAACGCGCCCGAAGACATAGCCTCTAACCCAGCCTTTGCCGAAGTGAAAACCATCATAGAATTGGCGGACAACGCCCCATCCGGCGAAGAAGCCGAGTTTATCAAAAAAATTGAGACCAATGCTGATGATCATCAATCCCGCTTTGAGCTATCAGGCATTCAGTTTTCTGGCGGCAAAAAAGAAGAGGCCATTGATAACCTTCTTTACATTATTGAGAAAAAGCGCGATTGGAACGACGAAGCCGCACGGCAAAAGCTTTTAAAATATTTTGAGGCTTTGGGACATACCGACCCACTTACGGTCGAAAGCCGCAAGCGCCTTTCCTCGATACTTTTTTCTTAGAAAGGGCGCTTTTCTAAAAAAGAAATCGCACTACATTTTTTCCATGGATAACAACCCTTATGCGCCGCAATTTGAAGACCTACCGGAAAGCCTCCCCGTTTTCCCGCTGACGGGCGTTTTGCTGCTCCCGGGCGGCCAGCTTCCCTTAAATATCTTCGAAAGCCGCTACCTTGAAATGGTAGATCATGCGCTGGCTGGAAATCGCCTCATAGGTATGATTCAGCCTCTTCTCACTACTGAGCCCGGCAAAGAGGCGCGCCCCGATCTGCACAAGACAGGCTGCGCTGGGAAAATTACAGAATTCAGCGAAACGCCTGACGGCCGCTACCTGATTACCCTAAGCGGTATTTGCCGCTTTGCAGTCGATCAGGAGTTAAAGATCAATACACCCTACCGCCAAATTGTCCCGATTTGGGAGGATTATCAGGACGATCTGACCACCCAATCCTGCCTTGGCCTTGACCGCGCCCATCTTCACGATCTCCTCAAAAACTATTTTAACAAGGAAGAGCTAGATTGTGATTGGGCGGCCGTAGAAAATACGCCGGACAATAAACTTATTACCTGCTTATCCATGATTTGCCCGTTCGAGGCGCGCGAGAAGCAAGCCCTCCTTGAGGCTCAGTGCTGCAAAACCAGAGGCGAGCTTTTCATCGCCATGCTGGAAATGGCCGTTAAAGGTAATTGCCAAAAAGCTGGCAGCGCACACTAACCATAAAAACTTGACATAACAACACCACTCTGTTAATTTGCGCCTTATTCAACTATATAAGGACAATTATTATGGGTATCAATTTTAAACAAGCTATAAGAAATGCTTTTGAAACGCATGTGCCTCAATCATACACTGCTCTTGCTGCATCAGTAGCTTTTGTACAAACTGGTATGTCAGCCTCAGATCCATTAACATCCCAATTTCTGATGATGTCCTGCATGGCATCTGCCGGTGCAGCTTTGTATCATATGCATAAGTCTGACCAACACTTCCAGCAAATAGCACAAGAGAACAATGAAGCAAAAAATAGAGTTATTATAGACGCTGAGGCCGCCAGACTCGTAAAGATGATTGATGGCTATGCCAATTTAGTAGCCTATAAAGTTGCGCAAAATGTTGCTCAGCAAACTCCTAGTCAAGAACCAGGATAAAATCTTTATTTCGGTGACATCTTTCGAGTGCTGTAGTAGGAATAACCATGAGCATAGAAATTGACCCGAAATTGCTGGAAATTCTTGTTTGTCCTTTAACCAAGGCTACGTTGCGCTATGACAGCGCAGCGCAAGAGCTAATATCCGAGCAGGCCAAGCTTGCCTACCCTATTCGTGATGGTATTCCCATTATGCTTGTGGATGAAGCGCGCGATCTTCAAAAGGCCTAAGGCTTATAACCCTTAACACTTTTCTATTGATCAAACTTCCACCATACCTAAACTCCACCACCGTATAAGCGGCCATCCAAACCCATACGCAGCAATTATGTCAACTTTTTATTGAATGCCCCCAAAGCCTTGTGCTACGCTCCAGCTCATGGACAATCAAGACCCCATATTATTGATTTGCGACTTTGATGGCACGCTGTATCCCTTTCCAGAGAACGGTATGGATAAGCTCGAAGAATGCCTCGCACGCGCCAGCCACGAGATATCCAACGGCGCATGGGAGCGTGATCGCTGCATCAAAGACGGGATAGACAGCTATTATACAACCGGTTTTTCATTCCTGCGCGTTTCCACCGCCTTTAACATGTCGATGGCCGAGGCTTCACTTATCCATCACAGCAATATCATTTTTGATCTCGAGCGAGACGAAGACGTTATCGAGGCGTTTCGCGGTTTAGATCGCCGCCTCGTCCATCCGATGATCTTAACACAAGGCTCGTGGTGCAATATGGATCGCCACATGCCCAAAATAGGGCTGGAAAACGTCATTCCCCGCAATATGCGCGTCACTGTCGATGATCATGGCTATGATCGCATCAAGGCCAATTCCGAATACCCTTGGATTTACGCCAAACTCCGCGCGGAGTTTGT
>JBBKXC010000153.1:0-4917 GCA_037969275.1 Bdellovibrionales bacterium
GCAAAGCGCATAAGGAGCGTGGCCATGTACCCAACCCAAAGCACTGCGGCAATCGCCAGCATAACAATAATACCGCCACCTTTACCGCGACTATTGCCACCAGAAAAAATCATGCCATAACGAATATTGCTCCAGACAAGCTGCGCGGCAAAACCAATCATACCGGTGAAAATGACAGTGATGATCAATAAGCGTACATCTTTGTTAAGAATATGCGTCATCTCATGCGCCAGCACGGCCTCAAGCTCGTCCTTTGATAAGGAATTCATTAGGCCGCGCGTGACCGTGACGCTATAGGTTTTTTGATTAATGCCGCTGGCAAAGGCATTGCGGGCATGGCTTTCGATGATCTCCAGCCGCGGCATCGGCACGCCCGCGGTGATAGATAGGTTTTCGAGCAAATTATAAAGCTCAGGCTCGTCTTCACGGGTAACGGGATGCGAATGCGCTAATTTACGGATCATCGAGGTATGAAAAAACCACGCCAGAATAAACCAGATGATGCAAACAGTGAGTATGGCTGGCCAATAGGCATAAAGAATTCCATTGGCAAAGGATGGGGCTATCGCATTGGCGTTATTACCGCTTGATATGCCCCCCACAGCAAAAGCGCAAGCCCAGACAATCCCCATAAGCAAGAAAGGGTAGACACATAACAAAATCATACTTTTGAGATTGTTATTCCAGATGTGAGTTTTCAGGCCAATTGCAGCCATAGCACAAAAGGCCTTTTAAAACTTAACTTCAGGCGGCTTTTCATGCGTAGCGCGCGCCGCATCCTCGATCTCGAAGAACACTTCTTTCTTGAAACCGAATGTGGCGGCGAAGAGCACAGCCGGGAATTGCTCGACAGCCGTATTAAGTTCGCTTGTGGCGTTATTGAAGAAGCGGCGGGCGGCAGCGATCTTATTCTCGATATCGGAAAGCTCGCTCATAAATTGGCGGTAATTGGTGTCGGCCTTCAAATCAGGGTAATTTTCCGCCACAGCAAAGAGATTGAGCATAGCTTGAGAGAGTTTATTTTCGGCCTGTACGCGCTCGCCCAGATCATTGCCCGCAGTGCGTACACCGGCTCTGGCATTGGTGACGCTTTCAAGGACACCTTTTTCATGGGCGGCGTAGCCTTTAACGGTCTCAAGAAGGTTGGGAATGAGGTCAAAGCGTTGCTTGAGCTGCACATCGATATCCGCAAAGGCTTGCTCGCGCGTTTGACGCAGGGCGACGAGGCGGTTGTAAATCATCATTACAAAAAGGCCTACCGCAACCAGAACGCCTAAAACAATCCATATTTCCATGTGAAATTCCCTTGATCCGAAATAAATTTAGCAAAAAGCAGTGTAGCAAAGATTGATCTGAAAATAAAACCAGAATAACCTTGTTCGCTAGAAGTTAAAATTATACCACGAAATCAAAACCCTTTCATGCCCCTAACAACATCAGCCACATTTATCTCCGCAATCGAATCCGGCACTGACTGGCGCGACACATCCAAAAAAGTTCTGGAGCAGCTCGAAAGCGTACGTACGAGCAAAGACCAGTTCAATTTCGGCTTTATTTATGTCAGCGACCATCTGAGCGGCGATCTTTCCGGCATTCTCAACCTTTTTAAATCGGTTTTGGGGATTGAAAGCTGGTCAGGCTGCGTGGCGATGGGTGTTTGCGGTAATGGGCTGGAGTTTATAGATTGCCCCGCCATATCCGTGATGCTGGGCAATTTCGACCCCGCCAGCTTTCGCGTATTCCCTATAAGCAATTTAGATGATGGCAACGCCCAAAAAGCATTGGACCCTTGGCTGCGCAATAATGATCCTATGCTGGTTTTAACGCATGGCGATCCTATGATGCTGGGCAACCCGTCTCATATGCTGCGCCATATAGAAGACATTACAGGCGGCTTTGTAATGGGCGGGCTTGCTTCCTCACGTAAGGATCATAGCTGCATCAGCAATACAATCGAGGATGGCGGCATGAGCGGGGTAGTCTTTTCCAACGACATTCCGGTCGCAACTTCGCTTTCTCAAGGCTGTAGCCCCATCGGCGGCGTTCACATCATCACCAAATGCCATGATCACACGATCTATGAGCTGGACAGCCGCCCCGCGCTAGATGTTTTCGAGGATGATTTAAGAGAAATGGCGCTTGGACGTTTTGACAAAAGCCCGAAACCCCGCGAAGAATTCGACAATATGCTCAAAGGCGAGGTGCAAGCGGCTTTTCCTGTCTCGGGCTCGGATCAGGGCGATTACCTCGTGCGCAATATTATCAGCCTGAACGATGATGATAAATCGCTTCATGTTGCGCAAATAATGGGGCAGGGCGAGCGCGTTATGTTTGTTCATCGCGATAATGACAGTGTGAAGCAGGATTTATCACGCACCTTATGCAAGCTGCATGAACGAGTTCAAAAAGAGTGTAATGAATTCAAACCCAAAGGTGCGCTCTATATTTCCTGCGTTGCCCGCGCATTCAGCGATTTTGGAAACCCCGATAAAAGCGGCGAGCTTGCGCTTGTGCGCGAAATTATAGGCGATATTCCCCTGACCGGTTTTTACGCCAGCGGCGAGATTAATGCAGGACGACTCTATGGCTATACGGGCATTCTGATCCTTTTCCTCTAGGAAATATTTTTTCAAAAACGATTGCACCCGCCCAGACAACGCACTACCTTTAACAACAAAGAATACGCACCTTCCTAAATGAGGATACATAATGACTTTCTTACGCCTATCCGTTTTCCTGACTGCGCTGGCTTTGCTTTCAAGCCCCGCCTTAGCGCAAGATCCGACCAATACACCTTTGCCGAAATTACCCGAACCCATCCAGAATTTGGTGAATGAGGGCGCGCAAATCCGCTATCTGGGTCGCGATTACGGAATGGATGCATGGATCACCATTAAAAGCGGTCAAGAGCAGTATTTTTACGTCCTTCCCGATCAAAAAGCGTTCTTAATGGGCGTTATGTTTGATGAAACAGGTAAGCTTGTTACCGTTGATCAAGTTGGGCGCTTGCGCGCGCAAGGCGATGAAACACTGGACATTTTAGCGGATGATTTTTCCCCGCAAATCCAAAAAGCGCAAGAAGATAGCAAAGACCGCTTCGAGTTCAAATCTCCTTCCGAGCAGCTTTTCTATGATATGGAGCACAGCAACTGGGTGCCGCTTGGCCAACAAGGCGCGCCGGTTATGTATGCCTTTATCGATCCGCAATGCCCGCATTGTCATGATATGATTAAGGATCTCAAGACCGATTACATCGATACAGGCCGCGTGCAACTTCGCATTATTCCTATTGGCTTTCGTGAAGAGACGAGAGCGCAAGCGGCGTTCCTCATGGCTACGCCCAACCCACAAGAGCGATTTTTTAAGTTTCTGGAGGGCGACGCCTCCGCGCTTCCCGCCAAAGCGGAAATTAACCAGCAAGGCGTACAGCGCAATCTTGCGCTAATGCAGGCATGGAAATTCAATGTTACGCCGATGGTGGTTTACCGCAGCAAAGATGGAAGCGTCAAAATCGTTAAGGGCAGACCCCAAGATATTCCGGGGCTGGTTGGCGATCTTGGCAGCCGCTCCTAAGGGCGCATTTTTATGGTGGTGGGGATGAGCCAAGAGAAAGACTTGTTCCCATCCGTAAAATTCCCTTATACTGGAACGATATGTTTTCTCTAGGTACATCCGGATTGATATGACCCCGCGTAACGCTTATCTCATACAAATTATTGAAAAAATCGGCGCGCCTTTGCTGTCGTCGATACTGCAAGAAACAGCCGTCGGCGCCGCGCCTGTCAACGAAGCGCAGCGCATGGCCGAACTATTATCGCGCAGTGTCTTGCTCAGCATCGAGCTTGGCAAATTAATAGAAATTGAAAAATCGACGCCCGAGCAAAGTGATTCCTTGCGCGTTGCCATGGCGGCGCTGGCCAGCCCGATGATTGCCAACCAATATAGGCAATCAGGCAAGGTGCCGGGCGAAAACGACATTCAAAAGCTGACAAGCGCTCTAGAGGCCGTGATGACCTTTTCCGATAATTTCGCGCCGAGCGCTGAAAATGCCGCGCGGATGGATAAGCTGCGCGCGGACGGCATGCCTGCGGACGCCCATCAGATCAATATCCAGTATCTTCAGGCTTTCGTCCCTGTGGCCGATGTCGTCTCAAATTTCCCTTTCGGCCAGTCCGAAAAGAAAATGGTGCAAGATGTTGCCGACAAGATTAACGCACGTGCAATAGTTATTCGTCAGAATGCCTGCGGTGAGAGCATGGCTGAGCATGACCGCAAGCTATGCGAGCTTGCCATTGTCAGGGCGCTGGCCGATATCTACAGCCAATGCCACCGCGCCGAGATGAACAAGCTTATGGCGCTGCAAGACCCTGCGCCGGACGCCCAGCAAAAAGGGCTCGTTTCTCTTTGGGAGAGCTTTGACCTTAGGGCGGGCGTTCTGGAAGTTCTGGCTGGCAATATACTGCCCGTAGGCGGCTCGACCGCTGCCGCTAATGGCGGGCCAGCGCAAACAGCGCCAGTCGCGCCTCCTCCTTCTGCACCAGCCGCGCCCCCTATGACCACTGCACCAAGCGCTGCGCCGCCAATATTCCAACAACAACCCGCAAGCCCGCCGCCAGCCGCGCCGCCGCCGGAGCAACCCGTAGCACCGCCGCCTCCTGCTGCTGCCCCCGCCGCGCAACCGCCAACCGCGTCCGGCAACCCCATGAGCATGTTTGCCAAGCCCAAGGCCGAAGAAGCAGCCCCAGTTGCGCCGCCTGCGCAGCAACCACCACCCGCAGCAGCGCCACCACCGCCGCCAGCGGCAGCAGCAACAGCCGGAGGCCGTCGACGCGGATCAACAGGCTCTCGACCCAGTAGACGATCAAGCCCAGGAACAGGGCCGCCGACAGGATCAACGCAAAGCCCAGGCGCAGGTTG
>JBBKXC010000154.1:0-3248 GCA_037969275.1 Bdellovibrionales bacterium
CCTGTGCCATTAAAGCACGCGCACACCAATGAGGCCGAGATTGGCAAATGGCTCGTGACCGCCGTATCCGATGCCATGAGTTTTAAAGTCGGTGAAAACACGAATGTCGCCGATGCTAATGGGCGTTATTTCGCCTCCAGCGGTAAGGCGCAATATCAGGACTTCTTGAAGCAAAACAATATTCAAAAAGTGATTGAATCGGGTAAGTACAATATCAGCAGTTTTGTACGTGAAGAGCCATTGCTGCTCAATTCCGGAACTGCAAACAACCGCTTCCGCTGGCTTTATGAAGTGCCGATCATGGTCAGCTATATGGATGCTAAGGATTTCAACTATAAAGAAGATACACCTGTTAATCAGGATATTATCCTCACCATTCAGGTCGGGCGTTTCTCCAAAGTTGGAGATGATAAAAACAATTTCAACGTCCTGATCGAGACATGGACTGGAAAATCACGCAAAATTGACAAAAATTAACTGGGATTCCTTGTTCTTTGCGTTATGATTTGAAAATACGAATCATAACAGCAAGACTTTTTTAAGGAGTATACTCATGTCCGAAAACGTGGCCAGCTTTCCGCATTCCTCAGATGAATCCAACGAAACTCATGACTCTAACGAATCCAAAGATGTTGGCGGCGTTGCGGGCGCGCGCTTAAAATCCTTCATTGAACGCGTTGAGCGCCTTGAAGAAGAAAAAGCCGCGCTGATGGAAGACATCAAAGAGATCTATGCCGAAGCAAAAGGCACGGGCTTTGATACAAAAACCATCCGCAAAATAATTGCCTTGCGCAAAATGGACACAGAAAAGCGCCGTGAAAGCGAAGAGCTTCTGGATCTATACAAATCCGCAATCGGCATGGGCTAGACAGAAAAAACTGTCTCGACACGATATCTGCTTGACAATTTAGGAATTTATTCATAGAGTGTAATTTCCGATCGGCGCGGAAGCCGTCCGTGACCGCAGGGGGCAGGTTTGATTATCCGTCCGGCCTTAATATCCTGCGCATGATGTCTTTCGCGAAAAAACCGGATTGTGCACGCAAATGGCGGGCGCCCGTTTTTAAATTAAGCCTTGATCTTCCATAGCACTGGAAGGTGAAGCGACCTCTGACGAGGTGGCTAGATAGTTTTGCAACTCATGCTGTAAAAAATACCAGCATCGCCCCCGGAAATTGATCCGGTACGGATAAAGGGCTGCCAAATTCACCCCTCCCGCCCCCAACAAACAGCATTTTGACGAGAGAACGGCTGAATGACGGACATTCATTGTATGTCCTGCCCTCACCAACAGTCCAATATATTTTATTTTCCGGCTATAAGCTTACCCACCACATCAGGATCGGCCAGTGTTGAGATATCACCGAGGCTATCCAGCTCATTCGCAGCAATTTTTCGCAAAATACGGCGCATAATCTTGCCGGAGCGGGTTTTGGGTAAATCTGGCGTAAAGTGAACAACATCGGGGCTAGCTATCGGGCCTATCATTTTACGGACAGTTTTTATGATCTCGGCCTTGATATCGTCATCACCGGCACGCCCCTCATTGAGAATGACATAGGCATAGATGCCCTGCCCCTTCACATCATGGGGATAGCCGACCACGGCGCTTTCTGCCACGGCGCTATGCTCGTTAATTGCGCTTTCGATCTCTGCCGTGCCGAAGCGGTGGCCGGAGACATTGATCACATCATCAACGCGCCCTGTAATCCAGTAATAGCCGTCCTTATCGCGCTTTGCGCCATCGCCAGTAAAATACATACCGGGAAAGGTTGTGAAATACGTTTGCTTGAAACGCTCGTGATCGCCGTAAATGCTGCGCATTTGTCCCGGCCAGCTGTCCAATATAACGAAATTTCCCTCGGCTGCGCCCTCTAGAATATTCCCCTCGCCATCAACAATGGCGGGCTTTACACCAAAGAACGGCTGACACGCCGAGCCGGGTTTCATATCTGTTGCGCCCGGAAGCGGGGTCATCATATGCCCGCCCGTTTCGGTCTGCCACCATGTATCAACAATCGGGCAATTGCCGCCGCCGATCATGTTGTAATACCAGAGCCACGCCTCGTGATTGATCGGCTCGCCCACCGTGCCCAAAATCCGTAAGGATTTGCGACTGGTGCTTTTTAGCCACTCATCACCTTGCTTCAACAGCGCGCGTATCGCTGTTGGGGCGGTGTAGAAAATATTGACCTTATACTTATCGACGATCTGCCAAAAGCGAGAGTAATCAGGATAACTCGGCACGCCTTCAAAGACGAGCGAGGTCGCGCCATTGGCAAGCGGGCCGTAGACAATATAGCTATGCCCCGTCACCCAGCCGACATCGGCGGTGCACCAGTAAATTTCGCCTTGCTTATAATCAAAAACCACCTCATGCGTCATCGCAACCCAGACCATATAGCCGCCGGTTGTATGCAAGACGCCCTTTGGCTTTCCGGTGGAGCCGGAGGTATACAAAATAAACAGCGGGTCTTCCGCGTTCATTTCTTCGCAATGACATTTAGGCGCTTGTATCTCGACAAATTCATGCCACCAGATATTGCGCGCATCATCCCATTCGATATTGCCGCCAGTATGTTTATATACAAGCGTTTTAATGTCGCTGTTTTTAGCGATATTCAGGGCTTCATCAACATTGGTCTTGAGGGGGACAGCCTTGCCGCCGCGCAAACCTTCATCCGCTGTAATCATCAATTTAGGCTGACAATCCTCGATGCGTCCGGCCAGAGCGTCCGCAGAAAACCCCCCAAAGACTACCGAATGCACCGCGCCAATACGCGCGCAAGCCAGCATGGCATAGGTCGCCTCAAGGATCATAGGCATATAGATAATGACGCGATCACCCTTCACAACACCAAGCTCCCGCATGGCATTGGCCAGCTTGGAAACTCTTAATAGTAATTCGGAGTAAGAAACGCTCTTGCTCTCGCCTTTGGGGTCGTCTGGCTCGAATAACAAGGCGGTCACATTGCCTCTACCCGCCTCAACATGACGATCAATGCAGTTATAAGACGCGTTTAATACACCGTCTTCATACCATTGAATAAAAACATCGTTCTCGAAGTCGGAATGTTTGATTTTTGTAGGCTTTTTAAACCAATCAAGGCGCTTACTTTGCACGGCCCAGAAAATATCAGGTTGCTCCAGCGAGCCCTTATACATGGCGGCATATTTATCGGCATTCACATGGGCGTGTTTTACAATGTCACTTGGCGGTTTATAAATTTCATCGCTCATTAATCAAA
>JBBKXC010000155.1:0-5047 GCA_037969275.1 Bdellovibrionales bacterium
TAGCGCGCACCAAAACACGCATGTAAACGAGGACCAATGAGCGCATTAACTACATTTAATCCCATTTTCAATAAAGACGGTCTAATTCCTTGCATTGCCACAAGCGCGAGAGATGGCACAGTTTTAATGTTTGCTTGGATGAATGAGGAAAGTTTGCGCCTCAGCATTCTCACTGGAGAAGCGCATTACTGGTCACGCTCCCGTCAAGAGCTCTGGCATAAAGGCGCTACGAGCGGTATGGTGCAGACCATTAAGGACATTCGCATAGATTGCGATCAGGACTGCATTCTTATCTCCGTAGAAATGCCGATTGAAAAAGATGGACATGAAGTGAGTTGTCATACCGGACGCAAAAGCTGTTTCTATAGCGCCATAAAATTAAATGATGATACAGGCGAGATTTATTGCGTTGATGACGCTTCGTGATGGTGCTCGGCATGCGGAAGCGGGGCATTTTTGTGTACACCAAGATATAAAATTACATTCATTGCAAAGAGTAGCGCTGCAATAATCAGTATTACATCAGTTCTTCTTTGTTTTTTCAAGCAGCTCTCATGCTTGCACTGGCCATTATGCGCAGCGCAGCCCAATGTTTTGCTGTAACGGTGCAGTAACCAGCCCGCTATTAAAAGCACTCCAGAAAAAGCAATCACTTCCGGTTCCCAGTGATGCATAAAATCATGCCAATCCAGAACAAAACCCGGAACAATCCCCATAAGGCCGATTGAAGAAAAAACGCTTATAAGGCTAAGGACAGCAGGAATAAGGCAGCAAAAAACATGACTCGTTTCCGAGGCCAGAATTGTCCATGTGATTGTGCGCTGTAATTTTTGCATATACGGATGTTATAAGATAACACATGAGGCAAATGCAAGTTAAAAATTATAGGCAAGCTGCATCGTCAATATGAAGTTCGGCGCTGCGCTTCCCCTGCCACTCGTTAATCTTGAGCTTTCCAATGACATGAAAAGCCTTGGCATTTTGATTGAGCAGCGCATCACCAAGGGGCGTGCCTACCGCGCCAAAAGCCATCGCCTTCATCCGCGCGCCGCCTTCCCAATCACTGAGCATAACACTAATATGCGTTTCACCGCGTATGGTGGGGTTATGAATGCGGATATTGCTAAAAGCAAAAACTGGTTCTGGGAACTCCTGACCAAAGGGGCCTATTGTATTTTCCAACAGCTCCAAGAGCTCGATCCTCGCGCCCTGTACCGTTAAAACACCATCAATCTGGCTCTCGACATTCCCATTACTATTGGCCATTTGGCGTGAAATATCACTACTGAGAAACTTTTTTAACTGATCATAACTTTCCGGCGCGACAGTAAAGCCGCCCGCCATTGCATGGCCGCCGCCCTTTAAAATAACCCCCTGCTCCATAGCGTCCATAAAGGAGCGCCCGATATTAACCCCGGGAATAGAGCGCCCAGAGCCGCGCCCCTCTAGTGTTCCATCCGCATTTTTAGCATAGGTCACAATGCAGGCGGGCTTATTATAGCGATCCTTAACCTTACCGGCGACAAGACCGCTTAGCCCCGGATGCCAGCTTTCATCACCAAGCATAATCACAGGGTCATCACCCAGACCTTCGCGCTCGATGCGCTCGAACGCTTCGCGCTCCATCTGCACCTGAATGCCTTTGCGCTTATCATTGCAATCATTGAGTGTCCAAGCAATATTGACCGCTTCTTCATGGTCTTCCGTTGTCAAAAGACGCGCTCCGAGATCTGATTTATGCACGCGGCTTCCGGCGTTTATGCGCGGCCCCAAAACGAAGCCGGCGTGATAGACATTTACTTTAGAACTTACTTTGGCCACATCAAGCAGCGCGCGAAGACCTGTGTTCTGGGTCATTTGCATCTGCATGAACCCGCTACGCACCAGCAAACGGTTCACATTTGTCAGTGGCACCATGTCGCATACTGTGCCCAGTGCAACCAAATCCAGCAATGCCATCAACTTCGGCTCTTCAATGTTTTGCGCCTTGTAATACCCCTGCTCGCGCAGTTTATTATTGATAGCCACGCAGACCATAAAGGTCACGCCGCAGGCCGCAAGCATATCAAGACCGGATGTATCATCATGGCGCTTCGGGTTAATCATGTGATTGACAGGCGGGAGCTTTTCTTCGGTCTGATGATGATCTACCACGATAATATCAAGGCCAAGCGCCCTGCCCTGCTCAATGACTTCATAGGACGTACTGCCACAATCAAGGATAAATAACAGCTCGGCGCCATTGTCTCTTAGTGTTTTGAGCGCATTGATATTAGGGCCATACCCTTCCACTAAACGATCTGGAATATAGATTGGCGCTTCAATGCCGCAAGCTTTCAAGAAGCGGTAAAGCACCGCCGAAGACGTCGCGCCATCAACATCAAAATCACCGAAAATCGCAATTTTTTTACCTTGGGATATTTGCGCCGCGACATCATCGGCCATGGCCTCCATACCCGCCATAAAGAATGGGCTCGGGAAATTATCTTTAAGAGTGGGCGTTAGAAATTCTTTGAAGTTTTCGGCTTTGATGCCCCGCGCAATAAGCATACGTCCGACCACTTCGGGTAAATCATGCTGATGGGCGATACGGGCGACATGATCGAGAGAAATATCCTCCATAACCCATGTGGATTTTTGGAGCGAATGTTCGATACCAAAAACGATCTGGTTAGCCATGGGGCTTAAATCCCGGCAATCCAGTCCTTGCGCTTAAAGTTATGCGTGGCTTCAATGCGGCGGATAGTCCCGGATTTAGAGCGCATAACCAAAGATGATGTCTTCGCACCGCCAGCGTAACGGCGCACACCGCGCAGCATTGAGCCATCGGTAACGCCAGTTGCCGCAAACATAACATTGTCACCTTTGGCAAGGTCATCTGTTTTATAAATCTTGTTTAAGTCCTTAATGCCCCAACGATCGGCGCGCTCGCGCTCATCATCATTGCGGAAGATCAAGCGCCCAAGCATAGCGCCGCCCGTACATTGCAAAGCCGCAGCCGCCAAAACGCCTTCCGGCGCGCCGCCAGTACCGACATAAAGATCAATGCCAGTTTCGGGATCAGTCGTGGCAATCACGGCGCTAACGTCACCATCACCAATAAGGTTAATGCGTGCGCCAGCTTCGCGGACAGCGCGGATAATTTCTTCATGGCGCGGACGGTTCAAGATACACACCATGAGTTCGCTTACTTTGCCGCCCTTTTCTTTGGCAAGCTTTTGCAGAACATCACCAATAGGCGCGTCCAAATCAAGAATATCGGCGTTTAAACCGGGGCCAAAAGCAATTTTTTGCATGTACACATCGGGGGCGTTCAAAAAGCCGCCCTCATCGGTCATCGCGACAACGGCCAAAGCATTCGGGCCGCCTGCAGCTGTAATTTCTGTTCCCTCGAGCGGGTCAAGCGCAATATCAATTTTGGGGCCATTTCCGCGGCCGACTTCTTCACCGATATAAAGCATTGGCGCTTCATCGCGCTCGCCTTCACCAATTACAACGCGCCCTTGAATGCTCAAAGAATTGAGCGCATCGCGCATCGCATCAACGGCGGCCTGATCGGCGGCCTCTTTATCTCCGCGCCCAACCAGCGACGAACACGCCAAAGCCGCAGCCTCGGTTACGCGCACAACTTCAAGTGCAAGGTTTCTATCCATAAAAGCTTCTTGTTCCGGCATATTCGCTACTTTCGCTTGTGCATTCATAATTTTATCCTTTAATTCGGGGTCTACTCTATGGCCTCAATCGGGATGAGGCAAGGCTTCTCAAGCACTGATTTGAGTTTTTCAAGCTGCGCACAGGCTTTTGTCATGTCGCTGTGACGCGTTTCATGGGTTGTCATCACCATTGGCACAGGCTGCCCCGGATCACGTCCGCGCTGTAAAAACGCCTCAATCGAGACGTGATGATCGCGCAGTACGGCCGATACATCAGCGAGAACTCCAGGCTGATCTAGTACGTTCATGCGCACATAATATGTATTCACAGTCTCACCTATATCCACCCATTTAGGATCCTTGAGAGATTTAGCAGGTATACCAAATGTTGGCGTTTTTAGGCCGCGCGCAATATCAATTATGTCGGCAACAACTGCGCTCGCCGTAGGGCCCGCGCCAGCGCCACGCCCAACAAGGTGTCCCGTTTGAACAAAATCGCCCTCGACATGAACTGCGTTAAAAACGCCCTCTACTGTGCCAAGCGTAGAATTAACAGGTACAAGGCACGGCTCAACAATTTGCATGATGCCCTTCTCATAGCGGCGCGCAATACCAAGTAATTTAATGCGATAACCAAGCTCGGAAGCAAAGGCAATATCGGTAGCATTAATGTGGCGAATACCCGTCATCTCCAGCGAGGAAAAATCGGGGCGCGTGCCAAAGGCCAGCGCTGTCAAAAGGCAAAGCTTATGCCCTGCATCAACGCCATCGATGTCAAAGCCAGGGTCAGCCTCTGCATAACCAAGCTCTTGCGCGTCTTTCAAAACATCTTCGAAATCACGGCCAGTTTCGCGCATTTCAGTCAGAATATAGTTACACGTACCGTTCAAAATCCCGTAAACACCGTTGATTTTATTGGCCGCAAATCCCTCGCGCATGGCCTTAATAATAGGAATACCGCCTGCGACAGCTGCCTCATAGCAAAGATTAACCCCATTATCCTCAGCTAGTTCGGCCAGCTCAAAGCCGTGATGCGCAAGTAGAGCCTTGTTCGCCGTAACGACATGTTTTTTCTTGGATAAGGAATTTTTAACAAGCGAGAGCGCCATACCATCGGAGCCGCCGACAAGCTCGACAACGGCATCGACATCATCCATATCCGCAAAAGCGTTAGAATCATCAACCCATTTGTAAGGCGCGAGATCAACGCCGCGATCTTTAGCGCGGTTTTTCGCATTTACAGCGACGATTTCAATCGCCCGGCCTGCGCGCTGTGCAATCAAGTCCTTATGTGTCTGAAGAACATCAACAACGCCTGCGCCAACAGTGCCAAGACCAGCAATGGCCACTTTAAAAGCTTGGGTCATAGACCTTATTTCCTTACTTCAAGGGTT
>JBBKXC010000156.1:0-12441 GCA_037969275.1 Bdellovibrionales bacterium
GCGCTCATTGTGCCGCCCGTAGCCAGCAAATCATCCACCAGCACGATTTTCGCGCCATTCTTAATAAGGTCAGGCTGTATTTCTATGGTATCGGAGCCATATTCCAGATCATAGGAATAGGCCAGCGTATCGCCTGGCAATTTGCCTTTTTTGCGCACCATGCCAAAACCACAGCCAAGCTCGAGTGCCAAGGGCGCCGCCACCAAAAAGCCGCGCGATTCAATGCCCATCAACATATCAGGCTTATAGGGAGAAACCTCTTCCACCAATTTTGCCACAGTAGCGCGCCACGCATCGGGGTTAGCGAGTAGCGTTGCTATGTCGTAAAAATTAATGCCGGGCTTGGGAAAGTCGGGCACTATGCGGATATGATCGCGTATGTTCATGGCAATTCTCCATTGCTTTATAATAATGAATTTCCATCATAACGCTTTTTTCTAACGGTGCAGAACCTTTTTATTTTCAAAAAGAGGTCTTATTATCTTCATGTTTGTGGTTATATAATGGGTTTCAAGAGTCTAGAAGAGAACGGCAATAATGTTTCAACGGCGCGAAGCGATACCATTTTATAGGAAGGCCAAGGAGTTTTTCTGGCCGTCTATGGGGTGGAAACGTACGCTAAAATACGTCAAATACCGTTTGATCCGCCTCTCCGATTCCTCACATAAAATCGCGCTCGGCCTTGCCTTTGGCTGCGCCGTGTCTTTTACACCGTTGGTGGGTACGCATTTCATACAAGCCGGACTTCTCGCTTTTGTTTTCCGCGCCAATTTACTCTCCGCCATTATAGGCACTTTTGTTGGCAATCCTTGGACATTCCCCTTTATGTGGTGGACGGCGATTTCTTTTGGTTCTTTCCTCTTTAGCCTAATCGGCCTGCCCGCCAGTATGGAGCTGCCGGATAATGTCACGCTCGGCATCATGTGGGATTTGCTCTGGCATGATCCTTTACGCATCTTCCTGCCTTGGCTGGTTGGTGGTTATGTTGCAATGCTCATTACCATTCCTATTGCTTATTACATTTTTTATCGCCTTGTTAATGCGGCCAAGCTCGCGCGCAGTAAGGCCAAATTGCGCAAGGTTCATAAGGTCGCTCTCGAAGTCACTGGCCAGAAGAAATAGCAATGATCCTAGGCATTGGCACAGATATCGTCGATATAAGGCGCATTGAAGAGCTCCTCGGCGGCGCGTCCGGCGCGCGTTTTATCGAGCGCACATTTACCGCCGAAGAACAGTCACTGGCCAATACCAGAAGCAGTGGCGGCCTCTCCGGCGCGACCTATGCACGGCGCTTTGCCGCCAAAGAAGCCTGCGCCAAGGCACTCGGCACGGGCATACGCGAGGGGATTTTATTTACCGATATTGCCGTAACCCGCGATGAACATGGCTGCCCCGGTCTTTCTTTAAGCGGCGCGGCGCTCAAGAGACTCTGGGATATTTCACCAAAGGGCATGACCGCTCGCCTTCATCTCTCACTCAGCGATGAACCCCCTTATGCCACAGCCTATGTCATAATCGAGGCTTTTTAGCGCTTTTACTCTGGCCAAGGCCTGTTCTATACTGTAAAACGCAGAGCTACAACAACACGAGCTAGAAACATGTCAGATAAAAGCGATGCTTTGGAAACGCAGATCAAAGATGCACAGGCCAAACAGCCGCCCTTGAGCGCGCGCGAAGAGATTGGGGAATTTGCCAAAACAATTTTGATCGCTGTCGTGCTGGCTATCATTATCCGTACATTTCTCTATGAGCCTTTTAATATCCCGTCGGGCTCTATGAAGCCGACATTGCAGATTG
The DNA here is from genome assembly GCA_037969275.1 of Bdellovibrionales bacterium. Lineage (GTDB taxonomy): Bacteria > Pseudomonadota > Alphaproteobacteria > Micavibrionales > Micavibrionaceae > UBA2638. Next base: position 1,798 of record JBBKXC010000156.1, read on the forward strand.
GCGATTATCTTTTCGTCAATAAGCCCGCCTATGGCTATAGCCGCTATTCCTTCCCTTTTGGTCTTGCGCCTCTTGAGGGGCGTATTTGGGATGAAGAGCCGGAGCGCGGCGATGTGATTGTTTTCAAATTACCGTCCAATACTTATATTGATTATATCAAGCGCGTTATAGGTATGCCGGGTGATCGCGTGCAGATGCGCTCGGGTCGCCTTTATATTAACGGTACAGTTGTCGAGCGCGAAAGCCTTGGCGTGAAAAAGACATGGGACCCGTTCCGCGGCGAAGTCGTGATGCAAGAATATCTCGAAACACTGCCGGGCGGCGTCGTGCATTATATATATGAAGAAACGGATGATCGTCCGCTTGATAATACCGATGTCTTTATAGTGCCGGAAGATCATTACTTTATGATGGGCGATAATCGAGATAACTCTCTAGACAGCCGCGCGCCCAACGGGGCCGGCTATGTTCCCTATGAAAATCTTGTCGGCAAGGCTGATTTCATTTTCTATTCGACTAATGGCCATGCTGGCTTGTTCGAGTTTTGGAAATGGCCATGGACAGTGCGCTATGAGCGCATTTTCGACAAGATAAAGCCTGTCCGCATTGATAAAAGCGCCGTAAATACGCCGCAAACAGAAGGCTAAGCCCCCTTGCCACTGCCATACGCCCGAAAGCCCTATGAGGAATTAGAACAGCAAATCGGCCATGTGTTCGATGACAAAGATTTGCTTGAAACGGCGTTGACACATTCGAGTACCGGCAATGTCTTTAATTACGAGCGCCTAGAGTTTTTGGGCGACCGCGTTCTTGGCCTTGTCGTCTCCGAAATTTTGTATGAGACCTTTGATAATGAAAGAGAGGGCGATCTCGCTAAACGCCTATCCTCTTTGGTGCAAGGCAGCTGGCTTGCACGAATGGCGGGCGATATCGGCCTTGGTGAATATATGGCCGTATCGGATTCAGAGCGCAGCAGCGGCGGCCTCGAGAATGAAAATATTCTGGCCGATGCGGTCGAAGCATTAATAGGCGCGCTCTATCTCGACTCTGGTCTGGATACATGCCGCGCCTTTATCGAGAAATTCTGGGGCGAGTCATTTAATCAAATGAACGCACCGCCGCAGCACCCCAAAACGGCGTTGCAAGAATGGGCGCAAGGCCAAGGCTTAGGGCTTCCCATTTATAAAATTATCGGCCAGAGCGGCCCCGACCATGCGCCTGTATTTGATATTCGCCTTAAGGTCGAAGGCCATGATGAACTTGTTGCTCAAGGGCGCTCCCGCCAAATTGCAGAAAAAGAAGCAGCCAAAGCCTTTATGGCTCGGCTCACTGGAAAAGAGAAAAAATGACGACAGAAAACCCCGATCATAAATGCGGATTTATTAGCATTATGGGACTTCCCAATGCAGGGAAATCGACCATGCTGAACACCATCATTGGCGCGAAAGTTTCAATCGTGTCTCATAAGGTGCAAACCACGCGCAGCCGCGTGCTCGGAATTTTAATTCATGGCAAGGCGCAGCTTATTTTTGTTGATACGCCGGGCGTTTTCACACCCAGAAAGACACTCGAAAAAGCCATGGTCAGAGCAGCGCTGGACAGTATGGCCGATGCCGATATCGTGCTGCACATTGTTGATGCCTCTGCGCGCGGCGCTGCCGAGAAGAATTTTGATCTTTGCCACAAAATGCCTGAAGATAAAGATTGTATTTTGCTTTTGAACAAAATCGATCAGGTAAAAAAAGACACGCTGCTTTCTCTCACGACGCAGCTGCACAGCCAGTGCAATTACAAAGCAACCTTTATGATTTCCGCGCTTAAAAATGATGGGCTAACACCACTCTTGACCTATCTGGAAAATGCACTGCCCGAAGGGCCGTGGCTTTTCCCCGAAGAGCAAATGACCGATATGCCTATGCGTATGTTGGCCGCAGAGATTACCCGCGAGAAAATATTCGAGCGCCTACACCAAGAGTTGCCCTATGAAATTTTTATCGAAACGCAAGGTTGGGAACAGTTTGATAATGGCAGCGTCAAGATCGATCAGGTCATTTATGTCGAGCGCGATAGCCAAAAAGGCATTGTTCTTGGTAAGGGCGGGCTCACCATTAAAGACATAGGCCAAAAAGTGCGCAAAGACCTTGAGGAAATTCTGGAATGCCCCGTGCATATCAAGCTTTTCGTCAAGGTGCAGCCGAACTGGACAGAGCGCTCGGAGAACTACCGTATGATCGGCCTAGATTTCCCTGTGTAAATTCAAAGACAAGCCCGCCAATAACGGCATTATTACAGCGCTTTGCATCAATAAATAATGCAAATATCATTATAGTCTTTTGCGCTTTGTGGATTGCCGTATCGCATAAAATATGCAACAACTGCCCTTCAAGATTTTTTGTGTGTGGATAAAGATTCCTTTTTTATATTTGCTCCTTGGCAAATGAAAGGCTTCGCTGCTATGGTAGCAAAATCTTAAGACATCGTTTTTTTATTTTATATCAAGCACTTAGCTTGTGCGAGATTTTTACTGGGAGGATTTATAATGAGTTGGACTGATGAGCGCGTAACAGTACTTAAAAAACTTTGGGGCGAAGGCAAAACAGCGGCTGAAATCGCGACAACTTTGGGCGGTGTGACCCGTAATGCCGTTATCGGCAAGGCACACAGGCTTAAACTGTCAAATCGCACCTCACCTATACAACCGAATAAAAAACCCAAAACTCCGGCAAACACAAGTACACCGCCAGTTGTAGCGCCTAAAAAGACGCGCTCAAAGGTTATGGATATTCCAAAAGGTCAGGGTTTAAGCTTGCTTGAACTCAAGCCGAATATGTGCCGCTGGCCTTCTGGCGATCCGCGCGATGATGATTTTGGTTTTTGCGGTGAGCTTGGCGCGCCAAGCATGCCTTACTGCGAAGAGCATGCAAGAATTGCTTATCAAGCGGCGCGTAATAACCGCGTACTTAAGGCCGAAGATTTCGAAGATAAAGGCAAGCGCGATGATGACCGCGACGATGTTCAAAAAATCACGGTCAATCAATAAGCCTAAAACTCTTTCTCAAAAGCCGCCTTCAGGGCGGCTTTTTTATTAACGATATGGACTGTCAAAAATTGTTAATCATGCTATATTAAATGGCTTAACTTAACGTGTTACAGGCAGTTATCGCTTTGAAAAAATCACAAATTATTGCTCTAGTAATTGCCGTGCTCGGCATTTTTTGGATTGGCTCGGGCGTTCTGATGCCTCCGCCTACTGAAGAAAAAGCAAAAACAATAACCGAGCAAAGCGCTGAAAAAACCAAGCTCCCTGAAGTGCGCGTGCGCGAATTAGAGGCGCAGGATTTCACCTATGACATAATCGTAACGGGCCGCAGCGAAGCCGATGCACGGGTTGATCTCAAAGCCGAAGTGGCGGGGCAGGTCATGGCACTGCATTTCGATAAAGGTGATGTCGTCAAACAAGGTGATCTTCTTGCCGATATTGCTGTCGATGATCGTAAGGCGCGCCTCAAAGAAGCGCAGCAACTCGTTAACCAGCGCCAGACCCAGTATAACGCCGCCAAAACCTTACAAGAAAAGGGCTTTAGCTCCCGTATTCGCCTTGATGAGGCCAGTGCGCAGCTTGGCTCTGCTAAAGCTGCGCTGGAGAATGCGAAGAGTCAGCTTGATAAAACCTCCATCACGGCCCCGGTGGACGGCATCATTAATAACCGCGTTATTAATGCCGGTGATTATGTGGCTATGGGTGATACTACATTTACAATTGTTAATCTCGATCCCCTGACTGTTGGCGGTTATGTTGCAGAGCGCCAGATCGGCGAAATTAAGAATGGCACCAAGGCATCGGCCGAATTTCTCGATGGTTCGAAAATCGAAGGAAGCGTGAGCTTCATCGCTTCCGCCGCCAATGAAGAGGCGCGCACATTTCGTATCGAGATCAAAGCTGACAATAAAGACGGCGCCATTCGCGATGGTTTAACGGCGACAATCCGCATTCCGGCCGCCGAGCGCAAAGCCTATAAAATATCACCCTCCATTTTAAGTTTGAATGAAGAGGGAAAAATTGGCGTAAAAATTGTTGATGATCAAGACGTCGTCGCCTTTAAGCCCGTCAAAATTCTCTCCGATAAAAGTGAATTTATGTGGATTGGGGGTTTGCCGGATAAGCTGCGCCTCATTACGGTCGGCCAAGAATTTGTTAAAGATGGTCAAAAAGTTTCACCAAAAATAGCGAGCGGAGACGGTCTGCTATGATGGCGCCCATTATTGATGCGTCCCTTAGCCGCAGCCGCACCGTGCTCTCTTTTTTAGTGCTGCTACTTATTGCCGGAACATACGCCTACATCACTATTCCTAAAGAGTCCTCGCCTGATATTGATCTGCCGCAAATTTATATTTCGGCCTATCTCGAGGGCATATCCCCCGAAGATTCAGAGCGCCTCCTCCTTCGTCCCCTAGAACAAGAGCTCTCGCGCATTGAAGGTATCAAAGAGCTTAAATCCACGGGTTATCAAGGTGGCGGTTTTGTCTTGCTGGAATTCTTGGCGGGCTTTGATAAGAAAAAAGCGCTCGATGATGTACAAAAAGCTGTCGATCAGGCGCGCCCGGAACTTCCCGCTGATGTCGAGGAGCCCAAAGTTACCGAAGTCAATTTCAGCCTTTTTCCCGTTTTGGTTGTCACGCTTTCGGGCGATGTACCGGAGCGCACCTTGCTTAAAATCGCCCAGCATCTGCAAGATAAAGTCGAGACAATCCCGACTGTGCTTGAGGCTGCCATTGCCGGAGACCGCGAAGAGCTTGTCGAAATTGTGGTGAGCCCTGAACTTCTTGAAAGCTATGCCTTGAACGGCCAAGAGCTTTTAAATTTCTTTGCGCGCTCTAACCGTCTTGTCGCGGCGGGCGAGCTTGATACGGGCGCAGGCAGATTTGCAATCGAGGTCCCCGGCCTTTTCGAGAGCATTTATGATGTCATGGATATGCCGCTGCGCGTGTCGGGTGATTCAACCATTACGGCCGCCGATGTTGCCGATATCAGGCGCAGCTTTAAAGACCCCGTGAATTTTGCGCGACTAAACGGCGAGCGCGCCATTGCGCTGGAAATCGTCAAACGCTCGGGCGAAAACATCATTGATACAATCGAGGCCGTGCGCGCCACAATTGAGGCCGAGCGCCAATATTGGCCGGAAAATATTGTAGTTTCTTACACGCAAGATGAATCCGAGGGCATCCGTACAATGCTGCGCGATCTACAAAACAATGTGATCAGCGCCATTCTTCTTGTCATGATTGTTGTTATTTGGGCGCTTGGCACGCGCGCCGCCATATTGGTGGGCGTTGCCATTCCAGGCGCATTTCTAACCGGCATTCTCATTCTTTATATGATGGGGCTGACGGTCAACATGGTTGTCCTTTTCGCCCTCATTCTTTCTGTAGGTATGCTTGTAGATGGCGCGATTGTGGTGGTTGAGTTGGCTGATCGTAAAATGGCGGATGGGCATTCCAAAAAAGAAGCCTTTGCCATTGCTTCCAAACGTATGGCGTGGCCGATTATTTCCTCGACCATAACAACGCTGGCCGCCTTTGCGCCTTTGCTTTTCTGGCCGGACGTGGTTGGCGAGTTCATGAAATATATGCCCCTCACATTGATTTGCGTTCTTTGCGCTTCCTTGCTGATGGCGCTGATTTTTGTGCCCGTTCTAGGCTCATTGATCGGCAAGGCCGAAGTCGCATCAGATGATAAAACCATGCGCCAGCTCGCGGCGGCGGAAGACGGTAACCTTGATGACATCACGGGCTTTACCGGTTGGTATCTTAGCGTCCTAAAGGGCGCGCTTAAAATCCCCAGCCTCATACTTGGCGGCGCTTTTGCGCTCCTGATTGGGGTGATGCTTCTATATGGCGCTATCGGAAAAGGCATAGAGTTTTTCCCTGACGTCGAGCCTGAACTGGCCTCGGTTTTAGTGCATGCGCGCGGCAATCTTTCCGTTTACGAGAAAGACACATTAGTGCGCGAAGTCGAGAAATACGTGCTGGAAGTAGACGGGCTGGAGACAGTTTACACCCGCGCTGGCGGCACTGCACAGCAAGGATCGCAGCTTGCCGCCGACGTAATCGGGCAAATTCAGATCCAATTTGATGATTGGGATAAGCGCGCACCCGCCAATGAAATTCTGGACGAGATACGCGAGAAAACTGCGGGGCTTGCGGGCATTCATATCGAAACGCAAAAACAAGAAGGCGGGCCGCCGACAGGAAAAGCTATCCAGATACAGCTCGCCTCGCGCTTCCCTGACAAGCTCGAGAGCATGACGCAAACCGTATTGGCCGCGATTGATGAAATTGGCGGCTTCCGCGATATCGAAGACAGCCGCCCCTTGCCGGAAATTAAATGGGAGCTGGACGTTAACCGTACGCAGGCCGCTAAATACGGGCTAGATATTGTTTCTGTCGGTGATTATGTGCGCATGATTACGAACGGGCTAAAAATTTCGGAATACCGCCCCGATGATAGCGATGAGGAAATAGATATTGTTGTGCGCCATGATAAAGACCAACGCACGCTCGATCAGCTTGACCATGTGCGCATTGATACGGGCGGCGGCCTTTCAATTCCGATCAGTAATTTTGTCGAGCGCCACGCTAAACCCGCAGTGGGCGTTATAAACCGCGCTGACCAAAAGCGAATTATTACCATCAAGGCTGATTTACCGGAGGGAACAAATACCAATGAAAAGGTAGAGGCGGTCAAAAAATGGATGGAAACCAATAGCGATAAGCTAGACCCCGAAGTACAATTCACCTTTAAAGGCGAAGATGAGCAGCAGCGTGATTCACAAATGTTCCTGATGAACGCCTTTGTTATTACGCTCTTTCTTATGGCGATCATTCTGGTAACCCAGTTTAATAGTTTTTATAGCGCGCTCCTTATTCTTACCGCCGTTATCATGTCAACCATTGGCGTAATGATCGGGCTTTTGCTAACGGGCCAGCCCTTTGGCATTATTATGAGCGGTATCGGCGTCATCGCGCTGGCGGGGATTATCGTAAATAATAATATCGTTTTGATTGATACCTTCGATCATCTGCGTGAAACATATAAAGATAAAATGAGCATGCGTGAGATTATCCTGCGCACAGGTGCGCAGCGTTTGCGCCCCGTATTGCTCACCACGATCACCACAGTTATCGGCCTGATGCCGATGGTCTTGCAGGTCAACATTGATTTCTTTGATCGCTCAATGAATGTCGGCGCGCCATCAACGCAATGGTGGGCGCAGCTCTCAACGGCCATTGCCTTTGGCCTATCCTTTTCGACGGTACTGACGTTAATTGTAACGCCTAGCGCTCTAATGATACGAGAGAATTTCTCTGAGTGGACAGCGCGGCGGCGGAGCAAAAAAGATGCGACTATAGCCGCTCAAAAGAGCTAATGAATTAATCTATAAGTTCAATCCGCGTGGCTTCACGGCCTTTTTCCACATCTTTCAATGTGACGCGCACGCGCTGGCCTGCGCCTAGCTCTTCAATCTCGAGCGCCTCGAGGCAGCTTTGGTGAATAAAAATATCCTTCATGCCATCGTCAGGAATTATAAATCCGAAACCCTGCTCGGGCTTATACCATTTCACAAGGCCGCCCATTGTGTAAGTGCCTTCGACATCATCGCGCTCCGGCATAGTCGAAAATGAGCCTGGCTCCAGCACTTCGATAACGTCTTCGACCTGCTTGCCCTTACCCCCATCCATAATTGTACAAAGAAGAACAGCGCCCTCGCCCACAGCGTGAAGCCCTGCCTTTTGCAATGTGGTGACATGGATAAACGCATCAAATGAATTGTCTTCAGGCACAACAAAGCCAAAGCCTTTAGTGCCATTGAACCACTTCAAATGCATTTTGATTGGAATACTATCGCTCTGCGGCGTAATCTGCTTGTCTGACTCAAAAGAACTCAAGGGTCAAATTCCTGCGGTGGGTATTTTTTATATTTGCCGACCTACCCATAAGGATAGAATCAACGCGCTCTTTATTGTTATATAAAAGCTTTCAAGAATCTAGTGCTTAATCTTTTAAGGGCCATGTGCGAAATGGACTTTGCGGTTCTGTGCGTTTCGCGCTAAAATGATATATTGATTTATATCAATGTCTTATTGTGCATCGCACCATATTCAGGAGCCGTAACCCGCATGACAAAAAAAGATTATCCTTGGCTGAAAACATATCCGGCAAAGCCGGATTGGCATGCCGCTATCCCCGAAAAAACGATTGTCGAAGCGTTTGATGACATCTGCGCCAAGCGCCCCGATGCGCGGGCAATGGACTTTATGGGGAAGATATATACATGGCGCGATTTTCAGGATCAAGTCTCGCGCTTTGCTTGCGGCCTCCAGAAGCACGGCATTAAAAAGGGAGATAAAATTGGCCTGTTTCTGCCCAATTGCCCCCTCTTTCTGGTTGCATACTATGGCATTCTAAAAAGTGGCGGCACGGTGGTGAACTATAATCCGCTTTACGCCCCCGATGATTTACGCCACCAGATCGAGGACAGCCAGACCGATATCATGGTAACGCTCGATCTTTCTGCGCTCTACCCAAAAGCAAAAAATATGCTCGACAGCACACGCCTTAAAAAGCTTATTGTCGGTAAATTTACCGATATGCTGAGCTTCCCGAAAAATATCCTCTTCCCGATGGTGAAAAGCAAAGATAAATCCCACGTTGATCTTGAAGATGAACGCATCCACGCTTTATCTGAATTTATGGGCAATGAAGGCGGCTGCACTCCCATTTCCATTAATGCCGAAGAAGACATCGCCGTACTCCAATATACGGGCGGCACGACCGGTATCCCTAAGGGCGCTATGCTCACGCATAAAAATATATACGCCAATGCCTATCAGTGCTTTTTAAATTTTCCGGATGAAAAAGAGCATTATAAAATGCTGGGCGTCTTGCCGATGTTTCATGTTTTTGCCATGACGGTAACACTGAACCTCCCCGTACTAGCTGGATTTGAGATTGTCACCATCCCGCGCTTTGATCTCGATCAAGCGCTTAAAACCATCCAAAAACAAAAGCCGCATTTCATGGCAGCCGTTCCCGCAATTTTCAATGCGATGAATAATCACAAAGAGATTTCATCTTTTGATTTGTCCTCCTTGGAGTTTTGTATCTCCGGCGGCGCGCCGCTTCCGGTCGAGGTGAAAAAATCTTTCGAGCAAAAAACGGGCTGCGTGGTTGTTGAGGGCTACGGCCTTACTGAATCCTCCCCCGTATCAAACGTTAACCCGCCCTTTGGCGAGAATATTGCGGGCTCTATCGGCTTGCCTTTACCGCAAACTATTATTGAGATCATCGACCGCGATGACAAAAAAACACCTATGGCTTTTGGTGAGCGCGGTGAGGTCTGCATTCGTGGCCCTCAAGTCATGAAGGGCTACTGGAATAACCCAGAGGCCACAAAGGACGTCTTGCGCCCGACGGAAGACGGCGATTTGCGCCTTCATACCGGCGATATCGGCATCATGGATGAAAACGGCTATACCTATATTGTAGACCGCATCAAAGACATGATTATCACCAATGGCTATAACGTCTATCCCCGTAATATCGAAGAAGCCATTTACCAACATGACGCGGTGGAAGAATGTATCGTGGCTGGTCTGCCTGATATCCAACGCGGCGAAATCGTTAAGGCTTGGATCAAACTCAAGCCCGGCAAAAAACTGAGCGAGTCTGATTTGAAAAAATTTCTGGAGGAAAAACTCTCGAAAATGGAAATGCCGCGCCGCATTGAATTTAGAAACGAGCCATTGCCAAAAACTATGATCGGAAAATTAAGCCGCAAGGATATCGTAGCGCAGGAACTTGAAAAAGAGCGGGTCGGCTAGACTAAATATCGCGAAACATTTGCAGTATTGCTTCGGCGGATTCCAGCGCATTATAAACATCGCACTGCGTGTCGCTCATACCATGATCTTCTTTAAGCGCCTGATTGTTGAGGCGCATCAATTCGCAATCCATATCGCCGCCAAGCTCTTCAAACGCAACTTCGGCAGAAATTAGCATTCTTGAAACATCATGTTCGATATCAGGATCACAATCATCAACAATTTCGGGACAAACTTTCAAGGCCGCCGCCCCCGCCCAACCAGCAATTAATGTAACCGCAGCTTCCTCGCGCGCGCGCTCTTGATTGGCTTGCTCTAAAGCATAAATCTCACGCGGGTAGCGCTGCTTTATACGTGCGAGCTTGTCATCAATAAGCTTGACCCCGCGCGCATTATTTTTTGCGCGCTCGATATCAACGCTCACTTTATTGAACAGCGCTTTTACACCCTCTTTCAAAGTCTCAAAACGGCCGCGGTTGCTTACATCGTCTTCATTCATGGTGATATTCATAGCACGAGGGCCGCATATTATGCAAATTTACCAGTGCTTTGAGGATACCCTTGAAGCACAGTAAAGAAAGCTGAGGGATTTTCGGCTTTATTTACGCAATAAGCCGCCCGTTTTTTCATGCACGACGGCGATGATAGCCTGTGAGATTGCCTCGATATCCTGATCGGTCAGAGTTTTATCGTTGGGCTGGATACTCACGGTGAGCGCGAGCGATTTCTTGCCCTCCTCTACCCCTTTACCTGCGTAGACAT